>NZ_NCAS01000024.1:0-49591 GCF_002255515.1 Acidiphilium sp. 20-67-58
CTTCGGCAGCAATGGTTCGATCGCAGCCCATTGCGTGTCGTTCAGCCAGAAAAGTTCCGCCATGTTCGAAGCCGTCCGAACAGACTTGAATCAGACGCCTCGCAGTCATGGCAATACATAAAAAATAAATTTTTTGATCGAGATCAGAAAAGAACTCGCATGGAAAATTTATTTATTTTTGCACGACTGAATATTCATGCCTCCATAGGGCATATAATGGTCCCGATTGATCATTTTTTGAGTTATCCTGAACCATTCAGATCATAAAATCAGCATCTTACTTTTCCTTGGAGACCGCTTTGGTCGCTTACACACTTTCCCATCCGGCTCCGCCTATCCCGCGAGTGACAAGGCGGCGTTACGCAGATCCGCTTCGATCACCGTCGCGGTGCGCATGTAATGCGCCTGCAGCAACGAAACCGCCTGCTCCTGGTCATGGCTCAGCACCGCCTGCAAAATGGCGTCATGCTCGGCGCTGACCTTGCGCACCCGGAACACCTTGCGAATGGAAATCATCCGGTAGCGATAGAGCCGGTCGGCCAGCTGCATGCAGAAGCCGATCAAGGGCCGTGAGGCGCAGTTTTCGATCAGCCGGTCGTGAAACGCCCGGTGCAGCACCTCCCAGGCGGGGTTATCCTCGAATTGCTCGGGATTCAGCGAGCGCGGTGTGCGGGCGAGGCGGTGATGCGCCACCAGCAGCGCCTCCTGCCAGGCCGGCGTGGCGTTCTGCATCGATTCGCGCAGCCCCAGCCCTTCCACCCAGCAGCGCGTGCGGGTCAGCTCGTTCAACTCCTCCAGGCTGATCGGCGTCACCGAAAAGCCGCGCTGTTCGCGGCCGATCACCAGCTCCTCGATGACCAGCCGGTTCAGCGCCTCGCGCAGCGGGGTTTGCCCGGTTCCGTACTGGTCCATCAGGAAACGCAAGGAGAGTTTCTGTCCCGGCTCAAGCCGCGCGGCCAGAATATCATTCTTCAGCCGCTCATAGATGCTGGTTGCCAGGGTCGTGGCGTTGTCGGGGGGCTCTTTGGCTGGGTCGATCATGTTGTTGCTTATACAAAAAACTCTCAAACAAAAAAATTTATAAATTTATTGCTTCGATGGTAGTTTTGTGCATTTTATCGAGGGTAGCGAACGAGGGGGAAATGGCGAAAGCTTGGTCAATCAAAGCCTGTGGCTGTGCGGGGGTAGATGTGCATTGCCATATCGTGCCCTCCAGCTTTCCGGCCGCACCGGCGGGGATGCAGGCCGGCTGGCCCAGCCTGCGCCAGGATGGCTGCGGCCACGGCACGTTGATCATCGACGCCAAGCCGTATCGCACCGTCTCCGCCGCGTGCTGGGAGGCACGTCGACGGCTTGAGGACATGGACCGCATGGGCATTGCCGTGCAGGCGCTCTCGCCGATGCCGGAGCTGTTCAGCTATTGGCTCCCGGCCTTGGCGGGGGCAGCGCTGATCCGCCATGTCAACGATATGATCGCGGCATTGCTCGGCGAAGGGCAGGGACGCTTCGTCGGTCTGGCGGGGGTGCCTTTGCAGGATCTCGATCTGGCGGTCGAGGAACTGCGCCGGGTCATGGCCATTCCCGGGTTTCGCGGTGTCGAGATCGGCAGCAATATCAACGAAATGCCGATCGGCGATCCACGGCTGCGGCCGTTCTTCACCGAGGCCGCGCGGCTGGGGGCGGCGGTGTTCGTGCATGCCGTGCGCCCGGCGGGCATGGCACGGCTGGTCGGCCCCGCGCCCCTGCAGCAGGTGCTCGGGTATCCCACGGATGTCGGGCTGGCCCTCGCCTCCGCGATCACCGGCGGCCTGGTCCGGGATTGTCCCGGTCTGCGGCTGGGCTTCAGCCATGGCGGCGGCAGCTTCGCCGCGCTGCTGCCCCGGTTGCGGCGCGGCTATGAGGTGTTTCCGGCCCTGCGCGAGGCGCTGGATGAGTGCCCGACCATCACCGCGCGCCGGCTCTACGTGGACTCCCTGGTGTTCGAGCCGGACTGGCTTTCCCGGCTGGTCACGCTGTTCGGGGCCGAGCGGGTCATGCTCGGTACCGATTATCCATTCAATTTCAGCGAGGCGGCGCCGTGCGATCAGGTCAACGCCGCATGTCCCGACGCGGCGTTGCGCCAGCGTCTGATCCAGCGCAACGCGCTCGCCTTCCTGGCCATGGGTGAGGTGCAAGATGCCGCCTGATTACCCCGTTGCCGCGCTCCGCAGCGTGGCGCTTTCCACACCGGGCCTGGAGGCGGCCTGCGCCTTCTATACCGAGACCTGGCAGCTGGAGCTGGTGGCGCAAGCGCCCGGCCGCGCCTATCTGGCCGCCAGCGGCGACGATGCCTATGTGCTGGAATTGCGCGCCGGCGCGCGCGCCGCCTTGGACGCCGTCAGCTTCCGGGTGCGCGCCGCGGCGGATCTGCCCCGGCTCTACGAAGCCTGTGTGCAAGCGGGCTGCACCATCCTGCAACCGCCCGGACCGGACCATGGGCCAGCCGGCGGCACCCATTTCATCGTCCGCGAACCGCAAGGCTGCACGCTGGAATTTGTGCATGGCGATGCGCGCCGCGAGGGCAGCATACGGCCCAACCGGCCGCTGCGGCTGGCGCATGTGAACATCAACAGCGCCGCAATCGAGGATCTGTCCCGCTTCTGGCAGGAGGTTCTGGGCTTCCGCCTGACCGACCGCTCCCAGGCCATGGCCTTCCTGAGCTGCAACAGCGACCACCACGCCATTGTGCTCGCGCAGGCGCAGGTGAACGGGCTCAACCATGTCGCATTCCTGCTGCCGGATCTTGAATCGGTGATGCGCGGTGCCGGGCATGTGGTGGATCATGGCTGTGGCATCGGCTGGGGGCCGGGACGGCACGGGCCGGGCGATAATGTGTTCGCCTATTTCGTCGGGCCGGACGATGTCGTGGTCGAATACACCGCCGAGGTGCTGCAGGTGGATGAGAGCTACCGCGTCCGGGGCCCGCAAGACTGGGTCTGGCCGCCCGGCCGTACCGATCATTGGGGCGTCGCACCGCCGAAGACCCCCGCCTGTAAGGCCGCGCAGCTCGCCATCGGCTTCGCCTGTGCGTCTGATCTAGAGCATCATCCGATGAGATAGAATCATCTCATCGAATAAAAATGCTCTTATTATCAACAAGATAGAGCACGACATCCGATCCTGATGGATCGGAACGTGCTCTAACGAGACAAGGGTGAAGTCGTGACATACGCAGATGAGCTCTTCGATGTCGTGATTGCCGGCTTCGGTCCTTCCGGGGCGACGGCGGCCGGGCTGCTGGGGGCGTATGGCTTGCGCGTGCTTGTGGTCGAACGACAGACCGAGGTCTATGACAAGCCCCGCGCGATCGCGCTCGATCATGAGATTTTCAGGCATTTCGACAATATGGGTGTGGCGGACGCGGTGCGGCCTCATGTCGCGCCCTTCACCGCCTCGCAGCATTTCGGCGCGCAAGGCCAGTTGATCCGCACCATCGACATGGTGCAGCCGCCTTATCCGCTGGGCTACACGCCCAGCATGGTCTTCAGCCAGCCGCCGGTGGAGGCGGCGCTGCGCGTGCATGCGGCGCGTTTCGCCACTGTCAGCATCGTCACCGGCGCGGAACTGATCGGCTTCGAGGAACGCGGCCAAGAGGGCGGCCAAGAGAGCGGCCAAGAGATCCGCGCCACGCTGCGCGCCGAAGATGGCACGCAGCGCCAGATCCGCGGCAAATTCCTGCTCGGCTGCGATGGCGCCTCCAGCACCGTGCGACAGCTGGCCGATATGGCGCTGCGCGACCTGATTTTCGATGAACCCTGGCTGGTAGTGGATATACGCTGCGGCGACGCGGCGCTGGCCAGGCTGCCGCAATGCTCGGCGCAATTCTGCGACCCGGCGCGGCCGACCACCTACATCATCGGGCCGGGCAATCACCGGCGCTGGGAGATCATGCTGCTGCCTGGCGAAAACCCGCGGGAGATGGCGGCGCCGGAGCAGGTCTGGCGCCTGCTGGCCGGTTTCATGGCGCCCAGCGAAGGCGAGCTGTGGCGCGCCGCCGCCTACCGGTTCCATGCTCTGGTGGCGCAAAGCTGGCGGCGCGGGCGCGTTCTCATCGCCGGCGATGCCGCGCACCAGCAACCGCCTTTCATCGGCCAGGGCATGTGCCAGGGGCTGCGCGATGTCACCAATCTGGTCTGGAAGCTGGAGCGCGTGCTGCGCGGGCGATCGCCGCTGGCGCTGCTCGACAGCTACGAGGCGGAGCGGCGCCGGCATGTCGAGACATTGACCGGCAAGATCAAGGCGATCGGCCAGATGATCTGCGAGCGGGACCCGGCGCTGGCGGCGGCGCGCGATGCCGATTTGCTGGCCCAGGGCGGCGGCACCCCGCCGCATGTGACGCGCCAGGACATTGTGCCGCCGCTGGAAACCGGCCTGCTCGCGGCGCCGGGCAACCCCGGGCGCGGGCTGTTGTTTGCGCAGCCGTTGATCCGCCGGGAGGGCGGCACCGCGCTGCTCGACACGCTGACCGGCACCGGCTGGCGGCTGATTCTGGATGGTCGCGTCCTGCGGGCACCGGATCTTGCCGCCTTGCTGACGCCAGCGGACGATATCGGCCTGTACGCCATCGCCCCGGCGGGGGCGGCGCTGCCGGGCGCGCTTGAGGAACAGGACGGCGTCGTGGCCGCCTGGTTCGACCGTCATCAGGCCCAGGCCGTGCTGGTGCGTCCCGATCATTACGTCTTTGGCACGGCGGCGAACGCCAGGGCGCTGCCGGCGCTGCTCGCCTCCTGCCGGGCGCAGCTCGCCTGCGCCGAACCCATCCATCAGGAAGTCAAACATGAAGCTTGCCACGGTTAAAATCGCCGATGCCCCGCATTGGGGCGTGATCGAGGGAGAGATGTTCTTCGATGTCGGGAGCGTCCTGCAGGCGCATTATCCCGACCTCAAATCCGCCATCGCCGCCGGGATGGCCGGGGTGGCGGAGGCCCGCGCACAGGCGCGAGCCACGCCGCTGCAGGCGCTGAGCTTCCTGCCGGTGATCCCCAACCCGGACAAAATTCTTTGCGTCGGTCTGAACTATGAGATGCACCGCCAGGAGACCGGGCGGCCGGAGGTTGCGCACCCCACCATCTTCGCCCGCTTCGCCAACAGCCAGATTGGCCACATGGCGCCGATCCTGCGGCCCAAACTCTCCAACGATCTCGATTACGAGGGCGAACTGGCCGTCATCATCGGCACGCCCGGCCGTTATATTCCCCGCGCCGCGGCGATGGCGCATATCGCCGGCTACGCCTGCTACAACGATGCCAGTGTGCGCGATTTCCAGCGCCACACGATGCAGTTCACGCCGGGCAAGAATTTTCCCGATACCGGCGCCTTCGGCCCGTGGATGATGACACCCGATGAGCTGGGACCGCTGGCGGAGCTGCGCCTGCAGACGCGCCTCAACGGCGAGGTGGTGCAGGAGGCACTGTTCAAGCAGATGATCTTCGATATCGGCACCCAGATCGAATATTGCTCGCAATTCACCCGGCTTGAGGCCGGCGATGTGATCGTCAGCGGCACGCCGGGCGGCGTCGGCGCCAAGCGCAACCCGCCGCTCTGGATGAAGCCCGGCGATGTCGTCGAGGTCGAGATCGATCGGCTGGGCATTCTCCGTAATCCGGTCGCGCAGGAGGCGTGATGCTCTAACAGCCGCGCCGGCAAACCGCCCGCGCGCGGCACGTCCAAAAATAATGGGGAGACTAAAAATGAATGGTCCAGGCGAAGCCGGGCAAATGCCTGCAATTCCGACGCGCGCCTATATGATCGTGGCGCTGCTGTTCGTGTTTCAGACGCTGAACTTCTTCGACAAGCTGGCCTTCGGCGTCTCGGGCGTGCCGATGATGCATGAATTCAGCCTCACACCCAAGCAGTTCGGCTTGATCGGCGCGGCGTTCTTTCTGTTTTTCGCGGTCGGCGGCACGGTGATCGGCACGCTCTTCGTCGGGCGCTACCGGTCCAAACATATCCTGCTGACCCTCGCTGGCATCTGGACGGCGAGCCAGTTGCCCGTCGCCTTCACCCATTCCTTGCCAATCATCATCGCCTGCCGGTTGCTGCTGGGCATCGGCGAGGGCGCGGCACTGGCCACGGCGATGACCGCCGCCTACGAATGGTTTCCCGACCATCGCCGCAACCTTCCCTCCGCCTTCATTCTGCAAGGCATCAGCGCCGGCTTTCTCATCGGCGGGCCGCTGCTCAGCTGGTTTGTGGTGCATGCCGGCTGGCGCTCCTGCTTCCTGGTGTGCGGGGTTCTGAGCCTGGTCTGGATGGTGCTGTTCGCGCTGATCGGGCGCGAAGGACCGCTTGCCGGCCAGCACGCCGCACCCGTGGCACATGAAACCCCGTTGCCGTTCCGCCTGCTCTGGCTGGACCGCACGGTCATCGGCGTCATGCTCATCGCCTTTTTCGGCTATTGGGTCATCGGCATGGCCGCGGTCTGCCTGCCGCCCTTTCTGCGGCTGGGGCTGGGCTATGCGCCGCTGAAGGCCGGCTGGATCATCTCCGCCATCTACGTGATCCAGTCTCCGGCGCTCATCCTCGGCTCCTGGCTGACGCAGACGATGCGCCAGCGCGGCTGGAGTGCCCGCATCTGCCTGGGCTGGAGTTCTGGCCTCGCGATGCTGGTGAGTGGCGCCGCCTTGCTCGCCGCGGTGCGAAGCCCTGCCGGCGTGGTGCAGACCTGCTTCCTGGCCATCGCCTTTTCGGTGCCGAGCCTGACAACGATCTTCGGGCCGGTGATCCTCGCCGCGATCGCGCCGTCCCGCCAGCGCGCCCGGCTGGTGGTGGTGATCATCTCCGCCACCTCGATCTCCGCGTTCTTTTCCACCTTCATCAACGGCTGGATCATCGGCGCCTACCCGGGCAATGCGCCGCTGGGCTTTGCCATCGCCTTCGGGCTGGGCGGGGTGATCCTGCTCGCCGGCGGGCTGGCCAGCTTCCTGCTGCTGTTTCCTGAAGCAAGCGCCGCGCGCTTCGCCGCCTATCGGCAGGCCCGCGATACCGGCGCCGGGTTTGAGCCTGCCTCATTCGCCCGCGCCAAGCCCTGATCCGACGAGCATCTCAAATCCAAAGTAACAAGGGAGGTTTCCAATGAAGACAGGATTTCGTTTCATGCTGGCCGGCATTGGCCTGGCCGCGATGTCGTTGCCCGCCAAGGCGGCGATGGTCGGCAGCAATCCGGAATATCCGGTTGGCAATACGCTCGGCCAGCCGACGGGCCTGCTGCCGCCGCCTGGCGTGTATCTCACCTTCAAGCCGAGCTACACCCAGTCCCGCCCGGTGAGCGGGGACGGCCATTTCACCGGCGCCCATGCCAATATCTGGGGCGCCACCGGCTCGATCGCCTACATTCCCGACATCCGGATCCTCGGCGCCCGCTATGGCATGTTCATCCGCTCTCTCGGCTGGCTGAATGTCAGCCTCACCACGCCCAGGGCGGCCGGTAGCAAGACCTTCAGCCGCACCGGCCTCGTTGATACCGAGTTCACGCCGCTTTCATTGAGCTGGGATCTCGGCCATCATGTGTTCCTCGATGCCGATTTCGGCTTCTATCCGCCTAACGGCCAGTACAGCAACACGGCCAAGGTGAATACCGGGCAAAATCATTGGACGATCGAGCCGGACATGTCCGTCAGCTGGCTCCCCGGCCCCTACCAATTCACGGTGCACGTGACGCTGGACAAGAATTTCGAGAACAGCACCACGCATTATACAAATGGCACGACGATGGATTGGGACTTCACCGCGATGCGCAGTTTCGGTCACTGGTCGATCGGGCCGGTCTCGTATTTCTACAAGCAGATCACGGCGGATTCAGGCCCGGCGGCGCTCAATGGCGGGTCGCCCGAATCCTTCGCGCTGGGGGCGGATGTCGCCTATCAGGGCAAAGGCTACAAGATGAACATGTTCTTCACCCATGACGTCTACGCCCGCAATGTCGGCGAGGCCGGCAAGGTCGTGCTGACACTCAGTGTGCCGTTGAGGTAACCCGCTCGCAGCATCATCCGATCAGATGGAAGCATCTGATCGGATCGAGTTGCTCGGTTTGTCGATGTGATCGATCGTCGTTCGGATGTGCGGCCAGGTCGGACCAGGAAGGTGATGTCTCGCCCGGCCTGAACCTGCCTTGCACCGAAATAACCGCCCGTCGCGCCATCCCCGACAACACGCACGCGCATTGCGGTGTCCGGTCATGACAGGGGTCTTCGTGGTGAAGCGGGGCGTCAATGTGAACCGGTTGCGGGGGCCGCCGGAGCCGCGACCTTCCGCATCAGCAACACGAGTGGGGCGGCGATGACGAAGGCGAGCATCACGGCCCGAAAGGCATCGGCATAGGCCATGGTCGACGCCTCGCGGTAGGCAAGGGCCCGCAATTGCGCAAGCGCGGCGACGTGACCCGCGGGAGCGGAGCCGAGCAGCGTTGCAAGGTGTGTGCTTGTTGCCGCGACGAGGCGGTCCATCGCGTCATTCGCGGGCGTCAGGTTGGTCGCGATCGCGAGGAAATGCATGTTGGTCCGGTCATTCAGGACGGCGCCGCATACCGCGATGCCAACCGCTCCGCCGAGATTGCGCATCATGTTGAAGAGACCGCTTGCATATTTCAGTCGCGCGGCAGGAAGGCTGCCGAGCCCGAGGGTAACGCTCGGCGCGACAGCGAAAACCTGCGGGAAGCCGCGCAGGATCTGCGGAACCAGCAGCTGGTCGCCGCCCCAGTCGTGGGTAATCAGGCTGAAGCTCCACATGGCGAGACCGAAGCAGCCAAGCCCGAACATCATCAGCCATCTCCCGTCGAATTTCCGGGCGAGCGCGATATAGATGGGAACCCCGATCAGCGAGGCCACGCCGGTCGAGAAGATGGCAACGCCGGTCTGCCAGGCGGAAAATCCGCGCACGTAGCCGAGAAACAGCGGCTCGAGGTAGATGGTCGAGAAGATACCGATGCCGGTGACGAAGGAGAGGATGCAGCCGATCAGGAAATTGCGGTTGCGCAGGGCGCGCAGATCGACAACCGGATGCTCGTAGGTGAGACTCCTGACGACGAACAGGATGCCGGTTATCGCAGAGACGATGGCGCAGAGACGGATCGTCTCGTCGCTGAACCAGTTCCAGCGCGCACCTTCTTCGAGCACGTATTCGAGCGTGCCGAGCGCTGCGGCCATCAGAGCGATGCCGGGATAGTCGGCGTCGCCGAGGAGCGAGAGGTCGGCCTCATCGATGTCGACGCGCAGCGCCACGACGAAGGCGACGAGCAACCCGGGCACGAGATTGACGTAGAAAAGCCAGTGCCAGTCCAGCGTGTCGGTGATCCACCCGCCGATGACCGGGCCGAGGGTTGGCGCGACGGAGGCGATGGTGCCGATCACCGCGGCGGCGTAGACCCGCTTCGGGCCGGGAAAATAGTGGAACGAGGAGGTGAAGACGGTGGGGATCATCGACGCACCGAGCATTCCCTGCAGGGCGCGGAAGACGATCATGCTGTCGATGTTCCAGGCGAGGCCGCAGAGCATCGAGGCGCATGTGAACCCGAGCGCCGATCCGGCGAACAGCCACCGTGTGGAAAAGAGGCGTGTCAGCCATCCCGAAAGCGGAATCATGATGATTTCGGCGATGAGGTAGGCGGTCTGCAGCCAGCTGATCTGGTCCTGTGCGGCGGACAGGCCGCCACCGATTTCCTGCAGGGACGACGCCACGATCTGGATATCGAGCAGCGCGATGAACATGCCCACGCACATGATCGCGAACGGAACGATGGCGCTGAGATTGTTCACCGGCGCGCGCCTCAGGAATGCCGGTTGGCGGGCAGGCGTTTCGTGTTCACCGAAACCGACGCCGAGAGGCCCGGACGCAGCAGGCCGAGGGTCGATGTGTCGCCGTCGAGAACGATGCGAACGGGCACGCGCTGGACGATCTTGGTGAAGTTGCCGGTCGCGTTCTGCGGCGGAATGACGCTGAACACGGCACCGGTCGCGGGGGCGAGGCTCGCCACATGGCCATGCAGGACTCGCCCGGGCGACACGTCGGCGACGATCGTGGCCGGATCGCCAGGCCGCATCCGATGCAGGTCACTCTCCTTGAAGTTGGCGTCGACCCAGAGCCCGCGTGCCGGGACGACGGAAAGCAGGTTCGTTCCCGCCGGCACATAGGCGCCTGCCTGCGCCGACCGATCGCCGACATATCCGTCGACCGGTGAAACGATCGTCGTGTATCCGAGGCGCAGCCGCGCAATCCTGAAATCGGCCTCAGCAGCCCTTATTGCCGCTTTGGCGCCTGTTATCCGCGTCTGGAGTACCGAGAGAAGCTGTTTCGAGACGGCGACCGCCGCCGTTGCCGCATTGACGGAAGCGGCCGCCTTGTGCACTCCGGCGAGGGCTCGCTGGGCATCCTGCCGTGAACCGGCGTCGTTGTTGGCGAGGGTCCGGTAACGTGTCGCTTCCTGCGCGGCGAAGGTGGCTTCCGCCTGCCTCGCGGCAAGGTTCGCCTCCGCCTGACGGATCGCGGTGTGCTGGAGTTCGTATCTGGCCTGCAACGCGGCGACGGCGGCCTTGCGTTCGGCGACGGCGGCGCGTGCGTGGTCGAGTGCGGCCAGATAGTCGGCCGGATCGAGGCGAACCAGGGGCTGGCCGGCCCGGACATACTGGTTGTCGTGCACCAGGATCGACTGGATGTATCCGGATATGTGCGGGGCGATCGGCGTCACGTCGCCACCGACATAGGCGTCATCCGTGGTTTCGACGAAGCGCCCGGCCACCCAACAGTTCGCCGCATACCAGGCACTGGCCGCAAGCAGCGCGATGCCAGCCGCCAACAGCAGCATCCTCTTGCCGAAACGCCGGGGCACATCGGCGAGGCGCCTGCCGGTGATCGGTCGGGGCTGCGGATGATCCGGCACGTCGATGGTCCGATCGTCTGTCGGATAGCTCATTTCGTACTTTCCTCGGGATGGGACGGCCGGCAGCGCGCGGAATGCATCAGGCCGGCGCGGTGGGCATGTCGAAGACGAGCAGCGTTGACGTTGCGGAGGCACAGAGCTTTCCAGCCGAATCGGTCAGCCGGGCTTCGGCAAAGGCGGTGCGGCGGCCGATCGACAGGATCTTGCCTTCGGCGCGCACGGTCCCGCTATCTGGGCTCAGCGGGCGGTGATAGGACACCTTGAGTTCAAGGGTCGTGTAACCCTGGATTGGACTGAGCATCGAATGGGCGGCGCAGCCGCAGGCGCTGTCGAGGAGTGTCGCAGCGTAGCCGCCATGGACCGACCCGATCGGGTTCAGCACTTCCGGGCCGGGCTCTCCCTCGAAAACGGCCCGGCCTTTCTCGATTTCGATCAGCCTGAAATCCATCGTCCTGCCGATGGGTGGATTGTTGCCGGCCTTGAGGAGGGCCTGAAGCTGGGCCAGCCCATCATGGCCATCGGGATTGTTGCGTATGACGTCCATTGCGGTTTCCTTTCCTGCGCGATTCGAGAAAACTGGAGCACGTTCCGATCCATCCGGATCGGATGTCGGGCTCTATCTTGTTGATAATTTGAGCATCATCGCCCGGCGCGCGTCAGCGCGACGCCCTGCCTCGGCCCGCGCCAGATCATCATCTTCAGTCAGATCCGCAGGCAGCATTTCGATCGTCATGCCGTTCGAGGCGCCGGCAATCGGGATGGCCGGTCCGAGACCCATCGAACCCGCTCCTTCGGATTATTCATGATAGCCATCATGTATTGATTTATGACGAGCATCATGTATCTTGTCAAATATGCGGGTGAGCAAGGAACAGGTCGCGGAAAACAGAAAGACGATTCTGGAGGCTGCTGGCAGGCTGTTTCGCGAGCGCGGCTTCGAGGCGGTAACCGTCACGGACGTGATGAAGGCCGCGGGCCTCACGCATGGCGGCTTCTACGGCTATTTCAGCAGCAAGGACGAACTAATCGGGGAAGCCTTGGCTGTCGCCCTTTGCAGCACGCGGGCGCTACCCGACGATTTGCCGACCTTCGTGAAGCGGTATCTCTCGCCCGCTCATCGGGCCGAGTTTGCGCGTGGCTGCCCGGTTGTAGCCCTGGCTTCCGAGACGATCCGCCAGCCCGGCGCCGCGCGGGCTGAAATGACAGCGGGGCTGAAGCGCCAGATCGACGCGATCAGCCATCTCGTCGCCAGCGCGACGGAGGAAGACCGCCGCCGCGCTGCGATCGGAACCTGGGCGGCGATGGTGGGCGCCATGACCCTGGCGCGGCTGACCGACGACCGGACACTGTCGGACGAGATTCTCCACGAGGTTCGCGAATGGCTGACGAGGCGGCCAAGCTGCGGCGAGTAGGTGGTGATGTTGCGGGGTGTCTCGCCGGCGGGCCGGCGGGGCCCGCGATTTCCTCTCTGCCCCGGGATGTGAACCGAGGTCATGGTTTGGCAACAGAGCCCTGGTCCGAATGCCAGAGTGGCTATCGTTAGAGCACGTTCCGATCCTGATGGATCGGAGAGTGCTCTGGCGGCGATTTTCCGTGTGAGCAGGCGGATATGAGCGAGGACGAGCCATGCGGTGGCACGGGCGTGAACATGCCCAATCGAGATGTGTTCGATCCGATTAGCCGGCGCTCTGGGGTCGATTTAAAATTCGGGAGAGGATGGTGCCCAGGGGCGGAATCGAACCACCGACACTGCGATTTTCAGTCGCATGCTCTACCAACTGAGCTACCTGGGCGCGCTGTCGCTCGCGCAACGAGGGTGTAGCCGAAGCTCAGGCCGACATCAAGTCATCGTCCGGTCATTTGCCGCTTATGGCTGCCCGGCAATATCAGTTCTTTACGAGCGCCGTCTGCGGTATCTCGATGTCGATCTCGAGGGTGGACATCGTCCCGTCCCGGCCGAGCTTCACATTGACCTTTTCGCGGTCGATGGAGACGTGCTTGGCGATCACCGCGAGGATTTCCTCCTGCAGCACCACCGCGAGGTCCGACTTGCCGGACAGGGCGCGCTCATGCGCGAGCAGCAATTGCAGCCGCTCGCGGGCGACCGGCGCGGTGTTGCGCGACCGGGTGAAAAAATTGAACAGGCTCATGCGACCTTCCTGCCAAACAGGCGGCTCATGAGGGTCTTCTTCTCGGCGGGGGCGACGATCTCGATCTTCTCGCCCAGCAGGCGGCGGGCCGACTCGCTATAGGCCCTGGCAGGGGCGCAGGACGGGTCGTGCAGCGTGACCGGGCAGCCGACATTCGAGGCGCGCAGCACGTCTTCACTGTCGGGGATGATGCCGATGAGCGGGATGGCAAGGATTTCGAGGATATCGTCCACCTTCAGCATCTCGCCGCGGGCGGCGCGGCCCGCATCGTAGCGGGTCAGCAGCAGGTGCTTTTCGACGATCTCGCCGGCCTCGGCCCGCACCGTCTTCGAATCGAGCAGGCCGATGATCCGGTCGGAGTCGCGCACCGAGGAGACTTCCGGATTGGTGACGACGATCGCGACATCGGCATGGCGCATCGCGAGCGTCGCGCCGCGCTCGATGCCGGCCGGGCTGTCGCAGATGATCCAGTCGAACTTCTCGCGCAATTCGTCGATCACCCGCTCGACGCCTTCGGGTGTGAGCGCGTCCTTGTCGCGGGTCTGCGAGGCGGGAAGCAGCGACAGCGTATCGACCCGCTTGTCGCGGATCAGCGCCTGCGCCAGCTTGGCATCCCCCTGCACGACATTGACCAGATCGAAGACGACCCGCCGCTCCGCGCCCATGATGAGGTCGAGATTGCGCAGGCCGACATCGAAATCGACGACGGCGACATTCTGCCCCGTCTGGGCGAGCGCCGCGCCAAGAGCGGCAGAGGAGGTCGTCTTGCCGACGCCGCCCTTGCCCGATGTGACCACGAGAACCTTCGCCATGAGTTGATTCCTATCCCAATGCTGCGAGGCGCAGCTCCTTGTCATGCAGCCAGACCTGAACGGCCCGCCCTTGCAGCCCGGTCCCCCAATGATCCGCCGTGCGGTAGAGACCATCGATCGCCAGCAACTCGGCGGCAAGGCGGGAGCAGAAAATACGGGCCTTGTGGCCGCTCGCGATACCCGCGACGGCGCGGCCGCGCAGCGTGCCGTATACGTGGATCGAACCGCCGGCGATCAGCTCCGCACCGGAGGCGACCGGCCCGATCACGGTGATGTCGCCGTCCTCGAACACGATCGACTGGCCGGACCGCACCGGGCGGTCGATCAGCAGCGATGGGCGGGACGGCGCGGCAGGCGGCGGCTCGGGCGGCGGCGGTTCGCTGTGCTCCGGAATCTCGATCTCGCGGTCACCACGCCCCTCGCGGCCCGGCGGCGCGAGGTTGACGCCGTACCACGGGGTCTCCCGCAGCCGTTCCATGTCGATCCCCTCGACGCCGATGATCCGCAGGTCGCGCGCTTCGAGCGCCCCGAGAACCGCCGGCACGTCATCCTCGCCAGCGGCGAGGAGAGACAGGTTGACCACGACCGGACGCCCCTCGAAAAACCCGACCGACCGCCCGATCTGGCGGTCGAGCGCATCGAGCCATGCGGGGAAAGGGGGTTCCGGCATGACCACCATGGCCATGAAGGTGCGGCCACGTATGCGAATCGCCGGAAGCGGAAGCGCTGTTTCAGACACGTGAAGGACGTAGCGGCAGGCGGCTTCGCGCGTCAACAACGGATTTCTAAAAGTCCAGTCGCCAGCGCAACGATCAAGGATCGGGCGGGGGATACCGGTTCATCCGGAAGGCTGAGGCCCGGGACCGGCGGAACCGACTCGGCCGGCCTCAGCGCGGGGAGATCAAACCCGACGCCTCGGCCCGCGCCCGGCTTTCCGTGATCGAACGGCTGACGCCGATCGCAGCTTCGAGAGCGAGCCGCCCCGCCTCGGCATCAACGAGGACCGGCGCCCCGTCGAGACAGGCGGCATGGAAGGCCTTGTGCTCGGCGGCGAGGGCGTCGTGATCCTCCCAGCTCGCCTCCTCGATGCCGAACGCCTCGAATCCAGGCATCCGCAGCCCGCCTTCCTGACCCCGCCCGACAAGGCTGAGCCGACGCGCGGCGAAATCGACCGCCAGATACCCGGCCTCGGAAAAGATCCGCATCCGCCGCTCGGTCTTCATCGAGATGCGGCTCGCGGTCACGGTGGCGACGCAGCCATTGGCGAAGCGCACGCGGGCATTGGCGATGTCCTCATGCGCGCTGGCGACAGCGGCGCCGACGGCATCGATGCTCTCGACCGGCTGGGCCACGAGGGCGAGGATCAGGTCGAGATCGTGGATCATCAGGTCGAGAATCACGGACACATCGGTGCCGCGCGGCTTGAAGGGGGCGATCCGCACCGCCTCGATATAGAGCGGCTTGCCCATCCGCGCCGCGACGGCGCCGTGGGCGGCGGAAAACCGCTCGAGATGGCCGACCTGCAGGACAAGGCCGCGCGCGCGGGCGAGACGGCCGAGGATTTCGGCCTCGTCCACCGTCGCGGCGATCGGCTTTTCGACGAGAACGTGGCGCCCGGCCTCCAGCGCGCGGGAGGCAAGGGCGAAATGGGTATCGGCGGGCGAGGCGATGATCAGCGCCTCCGACGCCGCGATCAGCGCCTCGAGCGGGAGCGCGGCGCAGCCGGCCTCCGCCGCCACCGCGGCGGCGCGGGTCATGTCGGGGTCGGAAACGCCGACGAGATCCGCCCGCGCGGCGGCCGCCGTCTTCAACGCATGGTAGCGGCCGAAATGGCCGACCCCGATCACCCCAACCCGAAGTTTCTGCATCGCGTTTCGTTCCTGACAGAAGCGGGCTTGCACCGGCAAGCCGAGGCCGCCATACCACCCCTGCGTCGCCGTTGGGAGCCCTTCGCCTGTCATGCTTTACTTCACGCGCCTGAAAACCACCCTGATCGTGCTGTTCTGCGCGATCGGCGTGCTGCTCACGCTGCCGAACCTGGTCAAGCGCCCGGTTCCGGGCATTCCCTGGCCGCAGATCCATCTCGGGCTCGACCTGCGCGGCGGTTCCTACCTGCTGATGCAGATCGACATGAACGCGGTGGTGAAGGAACAGCTCGCCAACCTCACCGACGAGGTGCGCCACACCCTGTTGCAGGCCGATATCGGCTATACCGACCTCGGTGGCGATGTCGCGGCGCAGCGGGTGCAGTTCAACCTGGTCAAGCCGGCGGATGCCGCAAAGGTGCGCCAGCTGCTTGCGAAACTCGTCTCGCCGGTGGCCGCCGCCGGCGGCGTGCCCGACCTCGACGTGAAGGTGACGGATGCGGGTGCGACGACGCTAACCCTCTCCCGCCCGGCGCTGATCGCCAAGCAGACCCAGGCCATCGCCCAGTCGATCACCATCATCGGCCGCCGCATCGACGGCAGCGGCGTGGTCGACCCGCAGATCGCCCGGCAGGGGGCGGACCAGATCGTCATCCAGCTGCCCGGCGTGTCCGACCCGAACCAGATCAAGGCGCTGCTCGGCAAGACCGCGCACATGACCTTCCACATGGTCGCCGAGGATGTGAACCCGGAGACCAAGGTGCCGCCCCCCGGCGTCGAGATCCTGCCGATGAGCGATGGCAGCGGCCGGAAGCTCGCGATCCGCTCGCGCGTCGCGGTCGACGGCGCGGACCTGACCAACGCCCAGGCCGGACAGGATCCGCAGAGCGGGCAATGGGTGGTCAACTTCACCTTCAACAGTGTCGGCGCCCGCAAGTTTGCCGACATCACCACTCACAATGTCGGCAAGCTGTTCGCGATCGAGCTCGATCACAAGATCATCGAGGCGCCGGTCATCCGCACGCCGATCGTCGGCGGGCGGGGGCAGATTTCGGGCAGTTTCACCGCCAAGAGCGCATCCGACCTTGCGCTCCTGCTGCGCGCGGGCGCCCTGCCCGCCCCGCTCAAGGTGGTCGAGCAGCAGAGCGTCGGGCCGGAACTCGGGGCCGACGCGATCCGCGCCGGCGTCATCTCGCTGGCGGTGGGCTTCCTGCTGGTCATCACCTTCATGGCGAGTTTCTACGGCCTGTTCGGCTGGTTCGCGAACCTCGCCCTCGTGGTCAACCTGCTGCTGCTGATCGCTGTTCTGTCGCTGATGGGGGCGACGCTGACGCTGCCGGGCATGGCGGGCATCCTGCTGACGCTCGGCATGGCGGTGGACTCCAACGTGCTGATCAACGAGCGCGTGCGCGAGGAGGTCAAGCTCGGCCGCAAGCCGCTCGCAGCCCTCGAGGCCGGCTACAAGCGCGCCTACAGCACCATCATCGACAGTAACGTGACCACGCTGCTCGCCCACATCATGCTGTTCATCTTCGGATCGCCGCCGGTGCGCGGCTTCGCGGTGACCATCTGTGTCGGCATCATCACAACCCTGTTCACGTCGACCGTGCTGGTCCGGCTGATCACGGCGCGCTGGTATGTCGCGCGCCGTCCCGCCGCGCTGCCGGTTCTCTGAGGCCCGCGCCATGAAGTTCCTCACCCGCCCCGCCTTCCGCCTGGTGCCGGACGGCACGCGCATCCAGTTCATGAAGGGACGGTTCATCGGCCTCGCGGTCTCGGCCATCCTCTCGACCGCGTCACTGATCCTGTTCTTCCATCCCGGCCTCAATCTCGGCCTCGATTTCCGCGGCGGCGTCGTCATCCAGGTGGCGACCCCGCAGACGCCGGACTTCACGAAGCTGCGCGCGGAACTCGCGGCCGCCCATCTCCCCGGCGCCTCGCTGCAGAGCTTCGGCGGCAACAAGGGCGTGCTGATCAGCCTCGAATCGCAGGACAACGCGAAGGATACGCAGAAATCCCTCGCCGCCGCCGAAGGGGTGGTGAAGCAGAACCTGCCCGGTGCGAAGATCCTCTCGACCCAGGCGATCGGCGCCTCGGTCTCGGCGACGCTGTTCCAGCAGGGGCTGATCGCGCTCGGGATCAGCTTCCTGATGATCCTCGTCTATATCTGGTTCCGCTTCGAGTGGCAGTTCGCCGTCGGCGCGGTGGCGACGCTGATCCTCGACGTGACCAAGACGATCGGCTTCATGGTCATCACCCGCCTGCCCTTCGACCTCGTGACCATCGCCGCGATCCTGACCGTGATCGGCTATTCGACCAACGACAAGGTCGTGGTCTATGACCGGATGCGGGAAAACCTGCGCAAATACAAGACGATGCCGCTGCGCGAGCTGATCGACCTGTCGATCAACGAAACCCTCAACCGCACGCTCGGCACCTCCAGCACGGTGTTCCTCGCCGCCCTGCCGCTCGCCCTGTTCGGCGGCGCCTCGCTCTCCGGCTTCGCCTGGGTGATGCTGTTCGGCATCGTCGTCGGCACCTCGTCGTCGATCTATATCGCGGCGCCGATCCTGCTGCTGCTCGGCGAGCACCGGCTGCGCCGGGGCAATCCGAAACTGGCCGACGACCCGACCGTGACCAAGGACACCGCGCGGGCCTCGCGCTGACGCACACCCCTTCCGGAGGGGTTCAAACCAGAGACCGCCATGCACGGATCGAGGGTCGGCCCGATGAGGCGGGCCCGCCATGGCCGACCCGGATCATGACCGCAAGCGCTTGATCGACACCTGGAGCATCATCCGATCCTTTGGGATCGGATGTAGTGCTCTATCGCACAGCAGCGACGATCGAATCGGCCAGTGCCGCGGCGGTGCAGGCATAGCCGCGGTCGTTCATGTGCATGCCATCCGCGGCGAGGAAGCTGGCGGGGGCAGCACCGGCGCGGGTCCAGGCGCGCATCAGCGCATCACGCGAGAACAGCCCGACCCGGTAACGCCGGGCGAGATGGGCAAGGGCCGCGTTGATCCGCGCATTGTCAGGCGCGCCCAGCAGACGGCGCGAGCGCTGGTTGTCCATCAGCACCACGTCGAGATCGGCGGCGCGCAGCCGGCGCAATCCCTGCTCGACCAGCGCGGCGAAACGGTCCGGCGACTCGCCGCGCATCGCCGCGTTGGCGCCGACCTGCCAGATCACGAGCGCGGGCCGCAAGGCGAGCACGTCGCGCTCCATCCGGCGGTCCTCGCGCAGCGCGTCCTCGCCGCTGATGCCACGGTTGATCACGCTGATCTCCGCATCCGGCAGGCGGTCGCCCAGCTCATCCTGGAGCATCGCGGGATAGGAGTCGCCGATATCGTGCGCCATCGCCCCCCAGGTGGACGACGACCCGATCGCCGCGATCACCACCGGCTGGCCGCGATGGATCGCCGCGCGCAGATGCGGCAGGCGCAGATATTGCGCCGGCACGGCCGGGCAGGCGGGGGCGGCAGCAGCAACGCCGGCCCAGGCGAGCGCGAGAATGAGGATGAGACTACGCAACGGACGGTTTGGCATCCTTGACCCTGTACCAGGCAGAAAGCGCGGCGACGCCGAAAAGGGCGGCAAGGCCGGCGAGGTTGACGATGATCTGCATCGCCCAGCCGTGATCGGTATCCATCACGATCCGCCCGGCATAGGACAGCAGGATGCTGGCGCAGTAGGTCGGCAGGCCATACTGGCCGATCAGGATGAACACGCGCGACAGCCGGGCATCCAGCAGCCGCGCATCGGCGCGCAGGTGGCGGGCGGCGAGCCAGGCCAGCGACAGGATCGAGATCAGCCGGTAGGGATGAAGCCCGGTCTTGTCGATGTTGCGGACCAAGGGCCGCAGCGCCGCGGGAATGTGGCGGGCGAGCGAGGGTTCGAGCCAGGTGGTGAGCAGTATCCCGAAGCCGAGCAGCAGCAGCAGCACCGCGGCGATGTCGGTCGGGACACCGGGCAGCGCCGGCCTGCCGTGGCGGGAGAACAGCATGCCGAGCACGAAGAGCAGTTGCCAGGTGAACGGGTTGAAGAACCAGCCATGGCCGCCATGCGTCGGCAGGTTCCAGCCATAGATCCGCGCGCCAACATAGAGTGCCACGCTGAGCGCGAGCAGCGTGCGCGGGAAGCGGAGCATGAAGAGCAGCGGCGCCAGCCCGCCCATGATCGCGACATAGAGCGGCAGCACGTTGAGATAGGCCGGCTGGTAGAGCAGCGGTACCGCCTCGACGATCGCGGCAAGCGGCCGTGTCGCCAGATGGTCGATGCCAACGCCGGAGAGGTATTGCGGCCGGCCAAGCCAGGTTGCGGCGAAGGCCACCTGGGCGGCGAACAGCACGAAGAGGAAGATATGCGCGATATAGAGCGTCCAGGCGCGCTTGAGCATGTCCGCCGAGGCGGAGAGCGGCCCGGCGCGGTCCAGCTTGCGACCGTAGACGAGGGCGGCGGCGAAGCCGGCGAGCAGGATGAAGATTTCCGTCGCGTCGTTCAGTGCGAGGTTGCGCACGGTGAAGCGGGCCAGCGTGTCGTGCGGGATGTGATCGAGAAAGATGCAGAACAGGGCGATGCCGCGGAAGAAATCGACCCTGAGGTCGCGGCCGTTGCGGATCAGCTGCATCATCCGGCGGCGCGACGGGCTGACAAAGCGAGGGCGAGCGTGCCCTCGTCGAGGATTTCGATGCTGCCGCCGACGGGCACGCCCTGGGCGAGGCGGGTGACGATGGCGCCGCAGGTCGCGAGGCGTTCGGTAAGGTAATGCGCGGTCGCCTGGCCATCGACGGTGGCCGGCAGGGCGAGGATCACCTCGCGCACCGACCCGTCGAGCCGGGCGAGCAGCCGGTCGATCCCCAGTTCCTCGGGGCCGCGGCCGGCGATGGCCGAGAGCAATCCGCCGAGGACGTGATAGCGGCCGCGATAGACGGCGGCGCGCTCCAGCGCCCATTGGTCCGCCACCGATTCGACCACGCAGATCAGCGGCTCGCGGGCGATGTCGGCACAGATCACGCAGGGCTGTTGCGAGTCGAGCCCGCCGCAGGTGGGGCAGATCGCGACGCGCTGGCAGGCGGCATCGAGGGCGGCGATCAGCGGCAGCAGGCGCTGCTCGCGCTCGGACATCAGCTTCAGCACGATGCGCCGCGCCGAACGTGGGCCAAGCCCAGGCAACCGCGCCATCAGCCCGACCAGCCGTTCGATCTCCGGGCCCATCATCGCGGGAAGACCTGAGCGCGCGGCCTCAGAACGGCAGTTTCATGCCGGGGGGAAGCGAAATTCCGCCGGTCACCTTCTGCATCTCCTCGGCGGCCACCGCCTCCAGCCGCGACTTGGCGTCGCGATGGGCGGCGAGGATCAGGTCCTGGAGCATTTCGGCGTCGCTCGGGTCGATCAGCTTGGGGTCGATCTCGATCCCCTTCATCTCGCCCTTGCCGGAGAGCGTGACCCTGACCAGGCCGGCGCCGGCCTCGCCCCGGATGTCCATGGCTTCGAGACGCGACTGCATCTCCTGCATGTTCTGCTGCATCTGCTGGGCCTGCTTCATCAGGCCGGCGAGGTTCTTCATCAGTCGATCTCCATGGCATCGGCAATGTCGTCGTCGGAAATCGGCGGGACATCGTTGAAACGGTCATCATCCATCGCGGGCGGCTCGGCAAGGGCGGCCGGTGCGTCGACCTCCACACTGGCGATCTTCGCCCCCGGAAACGTCTCGAAGATGGCCCTGACCAGCGGATGGTCCAGCGCCTCGTCGCGCGCGGTCTCGCGCGCCGTGGTTTCGGCCTCGACCATGCTCGGCGCGCCGGCGGCGCGGGAGAGCGCGATGGTCCAGCGCCGTCCGGTTTCGGCCTCGAGAAATTTCGCAAGGCGGGACGAAAGATCGCGCGGCGCCTCGGGCGCGAGGTTGAGCTCGATCACCGGCGGGGCAAAGCGCACCAACCGGGCATCGTGGCGGAGATGGGCATACAGCAGGGCATCGCGCTTCTCGCCGGCGAGGGCAATGACATCCTCGAACCGGGCCAGGCGCGGGGCAGCGGCCGGGGCAGATTCAGCAGGGGCAGCTTCAGCCTGGGCGAGCGGGGCGCCATTCACCACCGCAAGCGGCGCCGGGCCGGGTGAAGCGGACGCCGAGGCCGATGCGGCGGGCCCTTGAACCGGCGTGGGGGCGTGCGCGGTTGCGGGCGCCGCGCCCGCGCGCAGCGAAGCCCCCTCGCCGGCGAGGCGGCGGACCAGTTCGCCGGGTGGCGGCAGGTCGGAGACGTAGCAGAGGCGGATCAGGATCATGTCGGCGGCGGCGCGGCGGTCGGTCGCCTGTTCCACCTCGGCGATGCCCTTGAGCAGCATCTGCCAGAGCCGGCCGAGAAACGGCACCGAAAGCTGCGCGGCCAGCGGCGCGCCGCGGGCCCGGTCAAGCTCGGGCAAGTCGCTGCCCTCGGCCAAGGCCGGGATCGCCTTGAGGCGCGAGAGCGTATGGGCGAGGCCGAGCAGGTCCTGCATCACCAGCACAGGGTCGGCGCCAGCTTCATGGGCGCGGTCCATCACCCCGAGGGCGCCGGCCGGATTGCCGGCGGCGACGGCATCGAGCAGGTCGAAGACGAGGCCGCGATCGGCAAGGCCGAGCATGTCGGCCACGAGGTCGGCGGTCACGGGTGCGCCCTCGTCGGCGCGGGCGATCGCTTGGTCGAGCAGGGAAAGCCCGTCGCGCACCGATCCGTCGGCAGCGCGGGCGATGGCCTCGAGCGCGCCGGCTTCGACAGCGACGGTTTCCTTCTCCGCGATGCGGGCGAAATGCGCGGCCAGCACCTCCACCGGCACGCGCTTGAGATCGAAACGCTGGCAGCGGGAGAGCACGGTGATCGGCACCTTGCGGATTTCCGTGGTGGCGAACACGAATTTCACGTGCGGCGGCGGTTCCTCCAGCGTCTTGAGCAGCGCGTTGAACGCGTTGCGCGAGAGCATGTGGACCTCATCGACGATGAAGACCTTGGTGCGGGCGATCATCGGGCGGAAGCGCGTCGCCTCGATGATCTCGCGCACGTCGTCCACGCCGGTGTTCGAGGCCGCGTCCATCTCGACGACATCGGGATGGCGGTCGGCGAGGATCGCCACGCAATTGTCGCAGACGCCGCAGGGATCGGGGGTGGGGCCGCCCTGCCCGTCCGCCCCGGTGCAGTTGAGCGCGCGGGCGAGGATCCGCGCCGTCGTCGTCTTGCCGACACCGCGCACGCCGGTGAGCATGAAGGCATGGGCGATGCGGTTCATCGCGAAGGCGTTGCGCAGCGTGCGGACCAGCCCGTCCTGGCCGATCAGGTCATCGAACGTGGTCGGGCGGTATTTGCGGGCGAGGACGCGGTAGGATTCGGCATGGACCGGCGCGGCGGCCTCGGGCAATTCGTCGTCGCCGAACAGCGACGGCCCCGGCGGCGGCGTCTCGGACTGTGGCTGATCGTCCGTCTCGTCGTCGTCGAACAGACCGGCCATGCGCCTCCGATGAGCTGGGCTGGAGTGAGAGGTGGGAGACCGGAACCGCGACCCGTGCGGAAACTCGTTGCGGCTGCTGCCTTCCGGCCCTGACCGGGTTGGCGAGGCGCCCGTCCGCGACCGGCCTCCCACCTTCCATATCTATCCTTTGGGGCCTCTTTGCAAGGCCGGCTTGCCGGCATGCGGGAGCGGTGCCACCTTCCGGCCATGAACGATACCCCGCCCCCTTCCGCCCTGCTCTACAGCTCCGCCCGGCTCGACCGCGCCAGCAATCGCCGCACCGATGCCGACTGGCTGGCGGCGGCGCGCGCCGATGCGGGCGCCTGCTTCGTCGCCTACTGGCGCGGCAAGCTGCTGATCGCGCCCGAACCCGAACCCCGCGCCGTGCTCGATGCCCCGCCGCGCGAGGGCGCCGGGGAGAGCGTCTTTCTCGGGCTGGCGAACGGCCGCCCGGTGTTTGCAATCGATCTGTCGGCGCATGACGTGCCGCTCGATGCCCTGCACCAGCCGCGCGGCGCATTTCTCGAACTGCGCGGGCTGACCGCGATGCTGCCGGCCGAGGATGCCGGGCTGCTCGCCACCGCGCGCGGCCTGCTCTACTGGCAGTCCCGCCACAAATTCTGCGGCGTGTGCGGCGGCGCCTGCACGCCCGAGCGCGGCGGCCACACCATGCGCTGTACGCAATGCGGCACCGAGCATTTCCCGCGCACCGACCCCGCGGTGATCATGCTGGTCGCGAAGGGCGACCGCGTGCTGCTCGGCCAGTCGCAGAAATTTCCGCCCGAGCGGAACATGTTCTCGACCCTCGCCGGCTTCGTCGAACCCGGCGAAAGCCTCGAGGATGCCGTGCGGCGGGAAACCCTTGAGGAAGTCGGCGTCTATGTCGGGCGCGTCGCCTATACCGGCAGCCAGCCCTGGCCGTTCCCGGCCTCGCTGATGCTGGGCTTCCGCGCCGAGGCGGTGAGCGAGACGATCACGCTCGATACAGAGGAAATGCGCGCCGCCGCCTGGTTTACCCGGGAGGATCTCGCGAACCGCCATGCGGCCGGGTTCAACCTGCCGCCGCAAGACTCGATCGCGCGCAAGCTGATCGACGACTGGATCGCCGAGGCGGGCTGAGCGGGACACCGAATTGTCATCAGATAACGTTTGATATCGAAAGAATTACGTCGTATAGCGATCTCATCGCAACCTGACGGAGAGATGGAAATGGCGAAAGTTCTCGTGCTTTACTACAGCACCTGGGGCCATGTTGAGACGATGGCGAACGCGGTGGCGGAAGGGGCGAAGGCCGCCGGCGCCGAGGTCGTGGTCAAGCGGGTGCCGGAAACCATGCCGGAAGAGACCGCGAAGGCGATCCATGCCAAGACCGAGCAGGACGCGCCGGTGGCGAACCCTGCGGAACTCGCCGAATACGACGCCATCATCTTCGGCACGCCCACCCGCTTCGGCAACATGTGCGGCCAGATGCGCAACTTCCTCGACCAGACCGGCGGGCTGTGGGCGAAGGGCGCGCTGATCGGCAAGGTCGGCTCGGTGTTCGTCTCGACCGGCACCCAGCATGGCGGGCAGGAAACCACCATCACCTCATTCCATACCACGCTGTTCCATCACGGCATGGTCGTGGTCGGCGTTCCCTATTCCAACCCCGAACTCACCAACATGAACGAGATCACCGGCGGCTCGCCCTATGGCGCGACCACGCTCGCCGGCAGCGACGGCTCCCGCCAGCCGAGCGCCAACGAACTCGCCATCGCCCGCGCCCAGGGCAAGCATGTTGCCGGGATCGCGGCGAAGCTCGCCGGCTGACAGCGAGGACGGCGCCGCGAGGCGCCGTCCATTGTCGCCGTCTTGTCATATGACATGGCGGGGACAGCTTGGTAGAGCAGCACCCGATCGGATGGTGTCATCTGATCGGATGAATAGGCTCCGTTTATCAATATGATAGAGTGCATATCCGATCCGGAAGGATCGGAACGTGTTCTGGACGGAGCGCCGCACGACCGATGGAGGCACTCCAATGACGATTTCCCGACGCAGTTTCATCGGCACCGGCGCCGAACTCACCGCGGCATCGCTGCTCGCCGCCGCCCCCGCGGCGCAGGCGGCGGCTCAGGACGCCTTCCGGTTCCTCTCGATCGGCGACTGGGGCCGCAACGGCGCGCACCACCAGCGCAACGTGGCACAGGCGATGGCCGACCGCGCCGCGTCCGACGCACCGCGCTTCATCCTCTCCCTCGGCGACAATTTCTACGAATCCGGGGTGACATCCGTCACCGACCCGCAGTGGAAGACCAGCTTCGAGGATGTCTATCATCAGGCCTCGCTGCAACGGCCCTGGAAGGTGATCCTCGGCAATCACGACTATCGCGGCAATGTGCCCGCGCAGCTCGACTATTCGGCACATTCGCGGCGCTGGCAGCTGCCCGCCCGCTACTATACTCACACCGAAACCCTCGCCGATGGCACCGCGGTCGAGATCTTCTTCCTCGATACCTCGCCCTTCATCCGCAAATATGTCGGCACGGTGACCAACATCTCCGGGCAGGATCCGCACGCCCAGCTTGCCTGGCTCGATGCGGCACTCGGCCGCTCGAAGGCGCGCTGGAAGATCGTGGTCGGCCATCACCCGATCTATACCCCGATCGGCGGCGCCGACCACGACCAGCCGGACCTCATTGCCGCGCTCGAACCGGTGCTGCGCCGCCACGCGGTGAAGCTCTACATCAACGGCCACGACCACTGCATGCAATATGTCGAGATGGGCGGGATTTCCTACGTGACGAACGGCGTCGGCTCGGAAATCTACACCCCCGGCACGCCGAGCCGGGCGGGCTTCGTCCTCGGCGCGCACGGGTTTCTGACCACCGCCGTCACGAGCGCGGCGATCGGCTTCGCCTTTGTCGACATGGATGGCAAGACCCGCTTCGCGAAGACAATTACCGCCTGATCGCGCCACTGCGCGGGCTCAGGCGCGCTCCCGCCACCAGCCGGCGGCGACCAGCAGCAGCCCGAGGATCGCGCCGGGAATCGCCGGCGGCAGCCTGATATCGCGCTCGCCGGTAACGAGGCGGGCGTGGCGCGGGCGGTAGAGCCCGGTCCAGCCCGGCGCGGGCGTGCGCGCGAGCCAGACGATGTGCCCGAAGCTGCGGTGCACGAGCGGGGCAAAGCGGCTGCTGGTGGCGGCGAGATCCTGCTGCTCGGCCGGATCCTCGTCCGAAGCCGCGGCATAGGCGGTACGACCGCCCGCCGAAACCCGCCACACGCCGGGTCCGCTGGCCGGCATGTCGGCTTCGAAGCGCCCCGGCGCGGCGCGGTGCAGCGCAACCCTGATCCGCTTGCCATCCGGCGCCGTCACCTCGGCCGTGCCGGACGGGCCGGAAGGTGCGATGCGGCGGATATTCAGCCGGCCGCCGGCAATGGCGGCGCGCAGCTGCCGCGCGGCGAGCGCGGGATCGCCAAGCAGCCAGTGGACCGTGCGGCCGAGCAGCGCCGTCGCCGGACCCTGCATCGCGCTGTTGCCGGCGAGCGCGCCGCGCGCCCAGAGCCAGAACTGGTCGGACAGCAGGACGGCGACCCGGCCCTTGCCCTCATGGGCGAGGATCAGCAGCGGCGCGGCCGCGGCGGCGGGGCTGGCGCCCGGAACGCCGAGCAGCGAAACGCCGGTTGTCTGCTGCACCGTTTCGTAGCGATACCACGGGCCGAACGTGTCGCGGGCGAAGGGGAAGGTCACCGGGTCGCGCCGGCCCTGCGCCGTCAGCGCGGGGGTGAAGCGCCCCGTCACCGTGCCCTCGCCATAGGGCCTGACGGGAAGGATCGGCCCGAGCGGCGAGCCCGCGATCGAGCGTTGCCCCTCGAATTCCGGCCCTGCCTCGACCAGCAGCGCGCCGCCCGCCCGGACATGGCGCGCGATATTCGCGAGGTAGGGCGGCAGCAGCAGATCGTCATTGGCGAACTGGTCGAGGATGATGAGGTCGAACTTGCCGATCTCCTGGTCGAACAGCTTGTCGACCGGGAACGGAATCAGCGCCATGTCGCGCAGCGGCGCCGGCATCGGTTCGTCGGGCAGGCGGAGAATGGTGAAATTGACCAGCCGCACCGCGGGGTCCGACTTCAGCAGCAACCGCCAGGCGCGCAGGCCCGGATTGGGTTGCCCGGCGATCAGCAGCACGGTCAGCCGACGGCGCACGCCATCGAGATGGAACACCGCCTCGTCGTTGGTGCGGGAAATCTCGCCGCCGAGCGGCGCCGCCGCGACCGCGACGACGGCGCGACCGGCATGGGCGACCGGCAGCCGCACCGTCTCCGGCCGGCCGATTCGGGCATCGAGCGTGCGCACCGCCTGGCCGTCGACCGAAATCCGGACCGGAACCCTGCGTCCGGCATCGTCCACGCCATGATCGCGGACCTCGAAGCTCAGCGTCGCCGCATGCCCGACCAGCCCGTATCGGGGCGCGGAGAGCAGGCGCAAGGAGCGATCCGTCTCGCCGGGGGCGGCGGGGATCAGCAGCGAGAGCGGCACATCGCCGGGCAGGCGAGCCGGCGGCGCGTCCGTCGCCTCGCCATCGCTGAGGACGACGATCCCCGCGAGCTGTCGGCGCGGCAGCGCGGCGAGCGCCGATTTCAGCTTGCCGAACAGCGGCGAGCCATCCCCGCCGGCGCCGCCGACATCGACCGTGCGCAGGCTGACCCCGGCGGGAAGGCTGGCCGAGAGATGGCGATAGGCGGCACTGGCCAGCGCAGCACGGCGGCCGATCGCCATCGAGGGGGTCTGGTCGCGGATCACCAGCACCGTATCGGGCAGGGCGGCGGTGGTTTGCACCTGCCAGCGGGGCGAGGCCAGCACGGCGAGCAGGAAGATCATGCCGGCAAGCCGCAGGAGGCTGCCGCGCGCACGGCGGAGCAGGCCGATGCCCACCAGGAGTGCCGCGATCAGGGCGAGGCCAGCGATCAGCGGCCATGGCACCAGCGGCGCGAAGACGACCGGCAGGGTCATTCCCCGAGCCTCTGGAGAATGGCCGGGATTTGCAGCTGATCGGCCTTGTAGGTGCCGGTCAGCGCGTACATCACGAGGTTGACGCCGACCCTGAGCGCGGCCTGGCGCTGGCCCGGCATGCCCGGCAGGAGGGCGAATAGCGGGGTTCCGTCCGCCCCCAGCGCCCACGCGCCGGCCCAGTCATTGGCGCCGATCACGACCGGGCTGACGCCATCCGCGTCGCGGCCGCCGCGGACGGCGATGTAGACCGGCGCCCCATCGAACCGGCCGGGAAAGCTGCGCAGGAGAAAGAACGTATGCGCGAGCGTGTCGCGATCGGTCAGTGGCCTGAGCGGCGGCAGCGACAGGCACGACGTCACCCGGCGGCGTGAAGCTTGCGCCCCGGGATCGAACCCCGCGCCCGATCCGGCCTGCCCGGCATCGCCGCCATCGGTGTCGATCACGAGCAGGCCGCCGCCGCGCATGAAGGCGTCGAGCGCGGCGCAGACCGGCGGCGTCGGCGGGCGGGTCCGCGAGGTGATCCTCCAGTAGAGCAGCGGATAGAGATCGAGATCGTCCCGTCCGGGCACGACGCCGCGCGGCGGCCCCAGGACGGCGGCGGTCTCGGCATTGACAGCTGCCGTCAGCGCGGCGAGCCCGGCGCGCACGATCCGGTCGGTCGCCGGATCATCGGCGCGGACATAGGCGAGCGTGGTGTTCAATGCCGCCTCGGGCGGGGCGGCACGCGCATGCGGGATGCAGCTGGGCCAGAGGCAGAGCGATACCGCGCCCAGAATCGCACCGATCCGCAGGGTGCCGATCCGTAGCGCGCCGCGGAGCCAGAGCGTGGCCAGCATGTCGAACAGCAACAGTGCCATGGCGGCGGCCAGGATATCCGGGCCGAACCTGCGCGCCCGCTTCACGGCGTCGAGGCCGGTGACCGGGACGAGCGCCGGCCATGACGCGGCGGCCAGCTTCGGCACATGGCCTGCCAGGTTGAGCGCGACCGTGCCATGCGTATCGCCCCACAGGCCCGGCGGATGCTCCGGGGATGCCGCGACATGGCGCATCCGCGCCGCATCGAGCGGCTTCGCGGCCGCAGCGGGCGGGATGAGGCGCCCGGCGCCGTCGAGCGCGCGAACGAGGGCAAGTCGGCCGGAGCTTGGTGCGCCGCCGGCACCAAGGTGGACCAGAGTGCGGATCAGCGCCGGAAAGGCGGCGGAGAGCGGCAGGTCCGACCAGTCGGGATTCGCCGTCGTCAGCACATCGACCAGGGCGCCGCGGCCAAGACGCTGGCCGAGAATGATCGGCGTGCCGTCGGCCAGCCGGGCCCAGACGCTGGCGGGGGCGAGTTGCGCGGGATCGGGGAGGATCAGGCGGCGGATATGGGCATCGAGCGGCAGCTTCAGGCCGGCGAGCGGCGAGTCCGGCGCGAATGCCGCGATCGTCTCGGGATGACCGCCCGCCAGTGGGCCGGAGAGATCGCGAATGCCGGGCAGCAGCTTGTCGGGGTTCAACTTGTCGGGGCGGGATGCGGTCAGCGGGCCGGCGAAGCGGATCACCACGCCGCCTGCCGCGATGTAGCGCCGCAACCGCGCGACGGCTTCCGGGCGGAGATCGACATCCGCGAGGATCAGCGCCCCCGGATCGGCCCCGATCACCTGGACCAGCGAGCCTGCGAGGCGGCGCGCCCCCTGCGGCAAGGCGCGGCGGACATAATAGAGTTCGCCGGTGAAACGCTGCTCGGCATCCGCCGTGCCGCCCGCCGCCAAACCCACCAGCAACTGGCGCGACGCGCCGCCGAGCAGGGCGACCGCCGCGGCGCCGTCCTCACCCGGGATGACGAGGCGGCTGACCCGGGCCTGCAGGGCGAAGGGCAGATCGATCCGCGCCGTGCCGGTCGGGTGGTCGGGGCGGATGGTGACGATCGCGCGGGCCAGCGCGTCCCCTTCTCGATCCTCCGCCAGCACGGGCACGCTGACCGGCGCCGGCCGCGGCACCAGCCGCACGCGGGCGCGCATCGCGCCGTCAGGTGCTGTGCCGGCATCGTCGAGCAGCCGGAGCGTGGCGATGGACCCGGTGACGATCCGCTCCGGGCGCAGCGCCGCGAGGAAGGCATCGAGCCCGGGCGCGGCCAGCCCGTCGGCCACATAGACCGCGGTGAGACCGGGATGCGCGCGCCGCGCCGCCCGCGCCGCCGCTTCATCCGCCCGCCGGTCCGCGGGCCAGGGTTCGGGATGGAGCCCACCGATCGCCGCCAGCGCGGCGTCACGGCCGAGCACCGGGCCGGGACGCGGCGGCTTTCCATCGGGGGCTCGCGCCGTTGACAGCAGAATGACGCCGCGCCGGCCCGCCTCGTCGGCGATCCTGCGCGCGGCCGCCTGCCGGGCGGCGAAATCGGCAGCACTGGCCCAGCCATTGTCGATCGCCAGCAGGACCGGACCGCGCCCGGCGAGGATCGGCGGCGGCACAATCTGCGGGCCAGCGAAGCCGACGATCAGCAGGGCGGCGGCAACAAGGCGCAACAGCAGCAGCCAGAGCGGCATCCGCACCGGCGTGTGCGCCGTGGGCGCAAGCATGCGGAGCAGGCGGATCGGCGGAAACACCTGCCGGCGGGGCGCCGGCGGCATCGCCCGCAGGATGAAGTAAAGCGCCGGGAGAACAAGGATCCCGGCGAGAACGGCGGGGGCGGCGAAGCTGAGGGCGCCGATCATCGCGCCGTCTCAAGGGCGGCGCGCAGGGCGGCGAGCGCCGGCCCGGCGGGGGTGTCGGTCCGGTGGAACAGGGGCTGCAGCCGCGCCGCCTCGGCGATCCGCGCCACGGCGTCGCGCTGGGCCTCGATACGGTGGCGATACGAAGCCGCCATGTCCTCGGCGCGGGAAATGTCCTCCGCCGGGCCGCCGGCGGGATCCTCGAAGAGCACCCGCCCGCGAAACGGAAAATCGCATTCCGCGGGATCGAGCAGCTGGAGCAGGGCCCCGCCCCGCTGGCGCGCGCCCATCGCCGAGAGGGCGGCGGCGATGGCCTCCGGCGGATCGAGGAAATCGCCAATCAGGGCGAGCCGGCCACCGGCGGGCGGCAGGGCGGCGTGCATCAGGAACCCGGCGGCGAGGCGTTCCAGCGCGCCGGGGCCGCCGAGCGGCGGGGTCCGGCGCCAGGCGGCGACGCGTTCGCCGCCATCGAGCGCCAGGGCCGCAAGCGCAAGGCCGAGCAGCAGCGCCCGATCCGCCTTGGACCCGCCGGGGCTGCTGGCAGGAAACGCCATGCCGGGATGATCCGCAATGTCGATGACGAGGGTTTCGGCGGTTTCCCATTCGCGCTCGCGGACATAAAGCCGCTCGCCGCGGGCGCTGCGCCGCCAGTCGATGCTGCGGGCCGGATCGGCGTGGTTCAGCTCGCGATACTGCCAGAACTGTTCGCCGGTGCCGGCGCGGCGGCGGCCATGATAGCCCGGCGCCATGGCGGAGGCGAGACGCCGGGCGGCGAGGATGAGGGCCGGCAGCCGGGCGGCGAGCGCGCCGGCCGCCGCGACATCGGCGGCCCGGCCCGGCCGGTCAGCCAAGGACGCGCGCCGCAACCGCGCAGATCAGTGCCTCGACACTCTCTCCCTCGGCGCGGGCGGCAAAGGACAGCCCCATCCGGTGCCGCAGCACCGGCGCCGCCAGCGCGGCGACATCGTCGAGGCTCGGCGCTTCGCGCCCATCGAGCAGGGCGCGGGCACGGCTCGCCAGCATCAGCGCCTGCGCCGCCCGCGGCCCCGGCCCCCAGGCAAGGCCAGCGGCGATCCGTGGATCGGCCGCCGTTTCCGGCCGCGCGCCGCGCACCAGCGCCAGAATCGCATCGACGATCCGCGCGCCCACCGGCATGGCGCGGACCACGCGCTGCGCGGCACGCAGGCCGGCGGGGTCGAACATCGGGGCAACTTCCTGCCGGGCGAGCCCGGTGGTCGCCAGCAGCATGAGCCGCTCATCCGCCGCGGCGGGATAGTCGATGCGGATTTCGAACAGGAAACGGTCGAGCTGCGCTTCGGGCAGCGGATAGGTTCCTTCCTGCTCCAGCGGGTTCTGGGTGGCGAGAACGTGAAACGGATCGGGCAGCCGGCGGTTCAGCCCGGCCACCGCGACCTGCCGCTCGGCCATGGCCTGAAGCAGGGCGGACTGGGTGCGCGGGCTGGCGCGGTTGATCTCGTCCGCCATCAGCAGCTCGGTGAACACCGGCCCCTCGATGAAGCGGAAGGCGCGCGTGCCGTCGGCGGCGGTTTCGAGCACCTCGCTGCCGAGAATGTCGCCGGGCATCAGGTCCGGCGTGCACTGGATCCGGCGGGTGGACAGGCCCAGCGCATCGGCCAGCGCCTCGACCAGCCGGGTCTTGCCAAGGCCGGGCGCGCCGACGATCAGCGCGTGGCCGCCGGCCAGAATGGCGGCGAGGCACTGGTCGATCACATCGTCCTGCCCGATGATGACGCCGCGGATCTGCTCGCGGGCTGCGCCAAGCCGCGCGGCGGCGGCGGCGAAGGCGGCAAGAATGTCCGCCTCCTGTGGCGCGTTTACAATCGGCCCATCATTTTGCAACATTCCAGTCATTAATGATCGCCTGAATGGTTTTCCCGGAGCCGCACGCTGCCTATATCCAATCTAATGCATATGAGGACGTTGGATAGGGGCTAGTCGTGGACGATCATGGACTCGGGGCAGGCATGTCATCGGGAGCAGGTTCCGTTACCCCACGGAATGCCTCCGAGAAGGTTGGCACGGCGCGGTGCGGCGGGGTCATGCCGTCAACCGGGCAGGATTGGGACAAGGCCGCCCACCGGCCGAAGGGCCGCACGCCGGTCGATTGCGGCAATCTGCCGTTCCTGATCCGGCGCGACGGCACGTGGCTGTATCGCGGCAGCCCGATCGGCCGGAAATCGATGGTCTGCCTGTTCGCCAGCGTGCTGAAGCGGGATGACGACGGGGACTATCTGCTCGAAACCCCCGTCGAGCGCGGCCGGATCGAGGTCGAGGATGCCCCGTTCGTCGCGGTCGAACTCGACTGGCATGGCGAGGGTCGCGACCAGGTGCTTTATCTGCGCACGAATGTCGACGAGACGGTCGCCGTGGGAGCAGAACATCCGCTGCGGGTCGCGCACGACCTGCTCACCTGCGAGCCGACCCCCTATGTCCTGGTGCGCCCCGGCCAGGGACTGTTCCCGATCGAGGCGCGGATCAGCCGGGCCGTCTATTATGAGCTGGTGGCGCTGGCCGAACCGGGCGTCCAGTTCGGCAAGCGGGTGCTCGGGGTCTGGAGTCAGGGTGCCTTCTTCTCGCTGGGCGAACTCGCCCAGACGGTCGACTGAGCCGGTGCCGATCGACGAGGAGGCCCTGCGGCGCGCGCTGCGTGGCCGCAAGTCGCAGGGCAAGGGACCGGGCGCGGCGCGGGCCGCGGCCGTCCTTGTCGGGATCGAGCCGGCGCGCGGCGTCTGGCTCACCCGGCGTTCGGAACATCTCGTCCACCATGCCGGCCAGGTGGCGCTGCCGGGCGGCACCGTCGACCCGTCCGACGCCTCGCCCGAGGCGGCCGCGCTGCGCGAGGCCGAGGAGGAAATCGGGCTCGATCCGCAATCGGTGGAGTTGCTCGGCCGGCTGGACGATTTCGCCACCGGCACCGGATTTCACATCACCCCGGTCACCGCGCTCATCCGCGGCACGCCTTCATTCAGGATCGCGCCCGAGGAAGTCGCGGCGGTGTTCCCGCTCGGGCTCGAAGACCTGCTCGATCCGGCGCTGCCGGAATGGCGGAAGGGAAACTGGCATGGCGGCACGAGGACGTTTCCCGTCTGGCCGCATCCGGATCACGTCATCTGGGGCGCCACGGCCTGGATCCTCTACCAGCTCGCGCTCACGCTGCGAGAAGCCGTGGGCGAAGCAATGGGCGAAGCAGCGGGCGAAACCTTTGGCGCGCTGCAGCGCTGAGATTGTCCCGCGCCGTGCCGGCGGATGATGGTCTCGGCGGCAACATGACGCGCCAGGAAAACGACATCATGCCGGAACCTCATGCCGCCATCGCCGACGACAAGAAGCTGGCGCGGCTGTGGGACGTGCTGCCGGAAGCGCGGATCGTGGGCGGGGCGGTGCGCGACCGGATTGCCGGGCGCACGGTCGCCGATATCGATCTTGCCAGCCCCCTGTCGCCGGAGACCGTCTCGCGCAGGCTCGCCGCCGCCGGCATCCGCGCCGTGCCCACAGGACTCGACCACGGCACCATCACAGCCGTGCTCGATGGCCGGCATTTCGAGATCACCACCCTGCGGCGGGATGTCGAGACCGACGGGCGGCATGCCGTCGTCGCCTTCACCGAGGACTGGCGGGAGGACGCCGCACGGCGCGACTTCACCATCAACGCGATGTCGATGGATCGCGACGGCACGATCCACGACCATTTCGGCGGCCAGGCCGATCTCGCGGCCGGAATCGTGCGCTTCGTCGGCGATCCGGCAACGCGGATCAGGGAGGATTTTCTCCGGATCCTGCGGTTCTTCCGCTTCTACGGGCGCTACGCCGTCGCGCCGCCGGATGCAGCCGCAATCGCCGCGATCCGGGCGCTGCGGGACGGGCTGTCCCGTCTTTCGGCTGAGCGGGTGTGGAGCGAGATCAAGCGGATCCTCGCGGCGCCGGACCCGCTGCCGGCGCTGCGCCTGATGGCCGAGACCGGCGTTTTGCCGCTCGTGTTGCCGGAGGCAACGAGCCTTGCCGCGCTGGAACGCCTGCAGGCGCGGGGCGCCCCGGCCGATCCGCTGCTGCGCGTCGCAGCGCTGGTGGGCGGGGCGTTCCCGCCGCTGGCCCGCCGCCTGAAGCTCGCCGATGCCGAGCGCGCCCGCCTTGCCGCGATTGCCGCGTCCCCGGACCTGCCGGCAGATGCCGACGCCGCAGCACTGCGCCGCGCGCTGGCCGAGCGGCCGGCGGCGGTGCTGGCCGATCGCAGCTGGCTGACGGCGGACGATGCCGACCGCACGGCGCTGCGGGAACGTCTTGCAAGCATGGAGCGGCCGGAATTTCCGCTGAAGGGGCGCGATGCCCTCGCCCTCGGCGCGGCGGCGGGGCCAGCCGTCGGCGCGGCCCTCGCCGCCGTGCGGCGCTGGTGGATCGAACGGGACTGCCTGCCGGATGATGCCGCCTGCCGGGCGGAGCTGGCGCGGCGCCTGATATCATGCCCCTGAGATTCGGCCCTTAGAGCACGTTCCGATCCATCCGGATCGGATGTCGTGCTCTATCTTGTTGATAATTAGAGCATCATCCGATCAGATGATTCCATCTGATCGGATGATGCTCTAAACGCGCGCCTGAAATTCGCAGGTGAATTTCGCGGGTGAAATTCGCTTACGTATTTCTGGGACGAGCGGGTCACCAGGTCACTGGCTTTTGATCTCGATAATTCGAGCAACCTTGTCCGCTTAGATGCCGCCCTCCGATCGGAGGATGCTCTCGCGGTTCAGCCCTCCTCGGGCCGATAGCCGGTCGCGACGACGTAAAGTTCGCGGCTGTCCTTGCGGCTCGCCTCGGGCTTTGCATGGCGGACGACGGCGAAGCGCCGCTTCAGCGTCTCCAGCATCTCTCCCTGCGCGCCGCCCTGAAACAGCTTGGTGACGAAGGCGCCGCCGGGGGCGAGGTGACGGAAAGCGAAGTCGAGCGCGAGTTCCGCGAGGCCCATGATCCGCAGATGGTCGGTCGCGGTATGGCCGGTGGTGTTCGGCGCCATGTCCGACATCACGAGATCGACCGGCCCGCCCAAAGCCTCGGCAAGGGTTGCCGCCATTGAATCATCCTGGAAATCGCCCTTGATCAGCACGGCTCCCCCGATCGGCTCGATATCGAGCAGGTCGATGCCGACGACGCGGGCGGCCCCGCGCTCCAGCGCCACCTGCGTCCACCCGCCCGGGGCGGCGCCGAGATCGACCACCCGCGCCCCCTTGCGGATCAGCCCGAACTTGCCATCGAGTTCGATCAGCTTGAAGGCGGCACGGGAACGGAGCCCCTTCTCCTTCGCCGCGATCACGTACGGGTCGTTGAGCTGGCGCAGCAGCCATTTCTGCGACGAGGGCTTGTGCTTGCGCGCCATCTTGAGCCGCACGGCGGAGCGGCGGCGCGAGCCGATGGTCTCCCCGGTCATGCCTGGCAACGGCGTGAGCGCGCGCGCGCGGTGCGGATCAGGCGCGTGAGCATGCCCTCGCGCAGCCCCCGGTCGGCAACGGCAAGGTCGGTGGCGGGCCACATCTCGGCGATGGCAGCGAAGATCGCGCAGCCCGGCAGCACGAAATCCACGCGGTCGGGGCCGATGCAGGGATGCTCGGCGAGCCTGTGGCGGCCCATCGCGCGGATCGAGTCGAGGCCCGACGCCACCACATCGTGCGGCAGCACGGCGCCATCGATCGCGCCACGGCGGTAGCGATCGAGATTGAGCGCGATGCCGGCGATGGTCGTCACCGTTCCACTGGTGCCGACGAGGCGCACGCCGCCCATGCGGATTTCCTGGCTGATGCGATGGGTCTCCTCGAAGGGGCGCAGCAGGGCCTTCACCTCGTCGACCACGCCGGCAAACCCGGCCTCGGTCTCGCACCAGCCGGCGCAGCGCTCCGAAAGCGTGACGACGCCCACCGGGATCGTGTGATAGCCGATGAGCTGCGGGGTCACACGCTCGGAGTCGCCATGCGGGGCGGGAACGCGGACCCAGGCGATCTCGGTCGAGCCGCCGCCGATGTCGAACAGGATGGCGCGCCGTTCGGCCTGGCTGATCAGCGAGGCGCAGCTCTCCATCGCGAGGCAGATTTCCTCCCGCGGCGAGATCGTCTCGATCGGCAGGCCGGTTTCCGACCGCGCCCGCGCGATGAAGGCCGCCCCGTTCTCGGCCTGTCGGCACGCCTCGGTCGCGATCGCCCTGGTGCCGGCGACCTGCCAGCGGCGGGAACGCTCGGCGCAGATGGCCAGCGCGTCGATCGCGCGGTCCATCGCCGCATCCGACAGCATGCCGGTCCGATACAGCCCCTCGCCGAGCCGCACGACCCGGCTGAAACTGTCGAGCACATGAAAGCCGCCGCCGCTCGGCACGCCAACCAGCATGCGGCAATTGTTGGTCCCGAGATCGATCGCCGCGAAGGCCGGCGGGCGGGCGCGGCGATCCGGCAGGCGGCGGCGTTCGCCGTTCCCCTCGGCAACGGCGGCGGCAGACCCGGACAGACGCGGAACGACGAAGTTGGTTCCCATGATTCCAATATAATGGGCTGACCCATGGGAAGAGAGCAAGTCAGATTTGCGTTGAACTCCAGATGGACGACAGCGGCGACAGTGCGATTGCCTCCGGCAATCGCTGGTGCTATGGCGTCCCACAGGTTCCGACGACCCGCGACTGGGGGATAGTTTAGCGGTAGAACTCCCGGCTCTGACCCGGGCAGCCTTGGTTCGAATCCAGGTCCCCCAGCCATATTTCTCAACATCGCCGATGATCTGGACGGATTGACGCCATCCACCCGCCGTCGGCGCGAGCGGGGCTCAGCCCGTCCTGCCGGGCAACGCTCCCATGCCGCAGGGTCGCCGTTTCAAACGGACGCGTGAATTTCATATATTCTGGTCTATACGGGGTGCAGGAAACGGACAGGCCGGGATCAAGGCATGAACAAGTTGCTCGTTCCCGGCGATCGGCCGGATGACCACCCCCCCGCCAGCGCGGATTTCGCGCGGCTGCAACAGCTCGAACGCAAGGTGCTGTGGCTCTCCGCGTGGATGATCCACCACGCCAACAACATCCGCCCGAACCGCGACGGGCTGAAGGTCGGCGGCCATCAGGCCTCCTGCGCGTCGGCCGTCACGATCATGACCGCGCTCTATTTCCACATCCTCCGGCCGCAGGACCGGGTGGCGGTAAAGCCTCATGCCGGCCCCGTCCTGCACGCGATCAACTATCTCCTCGGCCGGCAGACCCTCGAAAAACTGGCCGCGCTGCGCAGCCTGGGCGGCGCGCAGGCCTATCCCTCGCGCCGCAAGGATGGGGGGGAGATCGATTTCTCGACCGGCTCGGTCGGGCTCGGCGTTGCGATCACCTCGTTCGCGGCACTGGTGCAAGACTATGTGCGCGCCCATGGCATGGTGCCGGCCGACCGCCGCGCCGCGCGCCACATCGCGATCGCCGGGGATGCCGAGCTCGACGAGGGGAATATCTACGAAGCCCTGCTCGAAGGGTGGAAACACGATATCCGCGATGTCTGGTGGATCGTCGACTACAACCGGCAGAGCCTCGACTCGGTCATGCCGGACCGGCTGTTCGGCCGGATCGAGGGGCTGTTCCGGGACATGGGCTGGAATGTCGTCAGTCTCAAATACGGCCGGAAGCTGGAAGCAGCGTTCGCCCGCCCCGGCGGCCAGGCCCTGCGCGCCTGGATCGACGATTGCCCGAACAGCCTTTACTCCGCCCTGACCTTCCAGGGCGGGGCCGCCTGGCGCGAAGCGCTGACGACCGATCTCGGCCGGTCGCGGGGGGTGCGGGCGCTGATCGACCCGATGAGCGACGCGGCGCTGGCCGGGCTGATGACGAATCTCGCCGGGCATGACCTGCCGACGCTGGTCGAAGCCTTTGCCGCCGCTGCCCGGTCGGATCAGCCGACCTGCTTTCTCACCTACACCACCAAGGGCGCCGGCCTGCCCTTCGCCGGGCACAAGGACAATCACTCCGGCCTGATGAACGCCGAGCAGATGGAAGCCTTCCGCCGCCAGATGCAGATCCGCCCCGGCCACGAATGGGACCGCTTCGAGGGGATCGACGATCCGGACGGCGTGGCCCGGTTTCTGACCGCAACGCCTTATGCCCGCACGCTGACCGCGACCGGACGCACCTATACGGCGCCGCCGGTTCCAGTGCCTGAAATCCTTCCCCACACGCCCTTTCCCGGGCGGCGTGTTTCCACCCAGGTGGGTTTTGGCGAAATCCTCTCGGAAATCGGCCGCGCCGGCGGCGAGGCAGCGGAGCTTGCGCGCCATATCGTCACCACCAGCCCGGACGTGACCGTCACCACCAGCCTCGGTCCCTGGGTGAACCGCCGTGGCATTTTCGACCGCCATACCCGCAACGACATGTTCCGCGACGCCAAGCTCGCCTCGGCGCAGCGCTGGGGCATGAGCCCGGAGGGGCAGCATATCGAGCTTGGCATCGCCGAGCAGAACCTGTTCCTGCTTCTCGCCGCGGCCGGCCTCGCGGCACCGCTCTATGGCGCGCGGCTGCTGCCGGTCGGCACGGTTTATGATCCGTTCGTCAATCGTGGCCACGATGCGCTGGTCTATGGCTGCTACCAGGATGCGCGGTTCATGCTGGTGGCCACACCCTCGGGCATCAGCATTTCGCCGGAAGGCGGGCAGCACCAGTCCAACAACACGCCGCTGCTCGGCATGGTGCAGGACGGCATCGCCGCCTTCGAGCCGGCCTATTGCGACGAGTTGCTGCTGCTGATGCGCTACGGCTTCGACTGGATGCAGCGCCCGGAGGGCTCGTCGATCTGGTTCCGGCTGTCGACCCGCGCCATGACCCAGCCCGACCGGCAGATCGATGCGGCCGACGTGATCGCCGGGGCGCACTGGGTCCGGCCGCCGGCGCCGGGCGCGCGCATCGCGATCATCTACCAGGGCGCCGTGGCCCCGGAAGCCGAAGCCGCGCATGCGATGCTGCTGGAAGACATTCCCGGCGCCGGGCTGCTGGCACTGACCAGCCCCGACCGGCTTTTCGCCGACTGGCGCAGCGCGCAGCAGGCGCGCCGGAACGGTGAGCCTGCCGCCACGTCCCATATCGAGCGGCTGCTCGCACCACTGTCCGCCGAGGCGCGGCTGGTGACGGTGCTGGATGGCCATCCGGGCACCCATGCATGGATCGGCGGCGTCCGCGGCCAGCGGATCAACACGCTCGGCGTCGACCGGTTCGGCCAGTCCGGGGATATCCCCGATCTCTATCGCGTCTATGGCATCGATACCGATGCGATCCTGGAAGCCTGCGCCGCCGCACTGCTGGCCTGACACACCTCCACCCTGCCCCTCGGACAAGGCACGCGCCCGCAGGCGCTGGCGACGTGCCGCGACTGTCCCTGAACTTCACCCATAAATTTCAGTGGCAGGACACCAGAGCGCCATCTGATCGTACGCGCTCGTTTGATCGACAAGAAATACTCTAATTTTCAATATGATGGAGCCTCCGCCAATCCTGAAAATCGGCCAGTGACGCATCCTGTCGGCCACCGTAATGGTTAATGAATAGATATACCGCAGACCATTCAACATTATTTTAACGAATAATTAAGATTAGAACATCACCAGAGTTATTGTATGATTTGAAGAGGATACGGAAAGCATTTATCAGTCAAACCGACGGATTACAGGCAGAAAATTCGAGTCATCTTCGGCATGCGCAACCAGAAATCTCCGTGGACGAGAGACGTGATCGGCTTTCTCTGGGGCACGGTTGTTCTCGTCATCCTGATCTGCGGCGCCTTCGAGTGGTTCAAATATGACGAACTCGCCAGCCGGGTACAGGCGCAGGCGAAAACGGTCGCCACCGAATATGCCGGCACGATCGCGCGGCGGTTGTTCAACCAGTTCACGGAACTCGAATTCATCGGCGTCAGTCTGCTGTCACCGGCGCCGGACGGCACCATCGCCCCGTCGCCGCGAACGGTCCGGGCGCTCTACCGCTTCATGGCGCTGCACCCGAGCCTCTATGCCTTCAACGTGCAATCGCCGGACGGCAACCACATCATCTGGTCGACAAAGAAGCAGCCCAAGCGCCCGATCACCCTAGCCAACGGATTTACGCCGCTGGCCAGCCACCCCCAATACCTGCTCGGCCACCCGCGCTACGCAGCACGGGTTCACAGCTACGCCATCACGATGCGGTTCCGCGACATCGGCGCCGACGGCAAGACCCGCTATTTCGTCGGCACGCCCTACCGGCTCGATCGGCTGCTGGCCTATTCCGGCCACGACGCGATGAACCTCGCCCTTGCCGTCACGGACATGAGAAACCAATCCAATCTCGTGGTCTGGCATGATGGCGGGCTCGATTTCAGCAGTCTTGCCCATCGCAGCCCGCACCAGGCCGCCATCGGGACAAACACGAAGCCGCCCGCCAGCGTGGCGGACCAGGTGGCCGTTCCTGGCCTGCCGCTGGAAGTAACCGCGAGCTGGCCGGCGGATTATGTCGCCAATCGCTGGATCCGCAGCGGCTGGATCCGCTGGAGTCTCGAACTCCTTTTCATCGTCATCCTTGCGCTGCTGGTCATGCTCGTCGCTCGCAGCCGCCGGCGCGAGCAGATGGCAGCTGCAGCACTGGAAAAGGCGAGACGGGTCGACGACCTGACCGGCCTCGCCACCCGGACCAGATTCGAGGAGGAGATTTCCGCACTCTGCCGCGGCGTGGCGCCTGGGCGGCAGCTTGCCGTCATCGTTGTTGACATCGAGGATTTCTCCGACATCAACGCCCATATCGGGCGCGACGGCGGCGACGGAATCCTGCGCGCGCTCGGGCAACGGCTCGCAACACTCCCGGACGCCGTTCTCCAGGCAAGGGTCGGGGCGGACTCGTTCGCTTTCGTGCATGCCAACATCGCCGAGACCGAGATGCATGCGCGGATCGACGCGACCCTCGCGCTGGCCGCAGCGCCCTTCGAGGTTCCCGGCGCATCCGCCCAGACGATCAGGATTTCCCTCGGCAGCGCGCTCTACCCCGCCGATGCGGACTCCGCCGCCTCGCTGCTCGGACGGGCCGAAGTCTCGCTGTTCGGGCAGGTGCAGCGCCGATACGGATCAAGGCGGCGGCAGCTCGACCCGTATTCCGCCGACAATCTCCTGCCCATCGCCTGGGCTCTGCGCTTCCTGCGGCCCTGCATCCCCGACATCGCGCAAGCGATGCTGGACGACATCATGTCCGACCCGCGGAACCACGCCGTGATGCGGCTGCTGGAACCGGGACGGGAGGAGGGCCTGACGCAGGCTGTCGCCCGCCATATCCTGCTGCTGCTCGATCCCGAGTTGAGCCCCGAACGGCACCGCGCGGAAGCGTCCCGCATCGGCCGGCTGCACGTTGCCCTCGGCGTCGACATCAGCGCCCGCACCAACGCCATGAGCGGGCTGTATCAGCGCATCGCGGTGGACAGCCAGCGAATTCCGGGCCGGATCAGCCAGCGCCAGCTCTATCTCGACATCATCCTGCAACGTTGCGAGCTCGACATGGAGATCCAGCAGGACGCAGCGGCACGGTTGCGCCACGAGATCCATCACACGCTCGGGATGCTCGCACTGGAAACCCGCCGGATGACCCGCAGCGTCGATGTCTGCGACGCCATCACCGCGGTATTGGCCGACTGGCCGTTCATCGCCTGCTGCGCGATCTATACCGAGGCGGTGGATGGGCGCCTCGTCATCGAATCCGAAAGCACGGCGCATGCAGGGATGATGGAACGACATCCCGCGCTGCGGCTGGGCGGGCGGAAGCTGAAGGAGCTTGGCGACCACCCGATCGCCAGGGCATGGCTAACCGCGGAGCCCGAACGCGGACCGGCGCATGACTTCGTCGGCCAGGATGATGAAGGTGCGGGCCAGCGCCTTCTCGCCGCCGAGGGCGTTTTGAGCGCTGTGGCGTTGCCGATCACCGAACTGACCGGCCGGCTGCGCGCCGTGCTTGTCATGTATGGCAGGCTGCCGAACCAGTTCGCCGCACCGGTGACGAGCGACTCCCTCGAGGCGCTCAGCCTGATCGCGGCCCGTGGCCTCGAGCAGACCAGGGACGAGTCGCTGGCACTGATGCCCGCCGCCGAGCGACAGGCGTGGCGCAGCAGGCTGTTCGACGGCGGCCTGCAGATGTTCATGCAGCCGATCGTCAATCTGCGGAGCGGCAAGGTCGCGAAACTCGAAGCGCTCGCCCGGCTCGACCTTGGCGATGGACGCAGAGTCGCCCCGGCGCAGTTTCTGCCGGTTCTCAGCCAGCAGGATCTCGACCGCCTCTTCATCGAGGGGATGCAACAGGCCATGCATTCGGTCTGCAGCTACCGCAGGCTCGGGTTCGATGTCGATCTGTCGCTCAACCTGCCGCCGACGACGCTGCGCCACCCGGACTGCGCCCGCTGGATCCGCTCGGCGCTCGACACGTTCGCTCTCGACCCGCGGCGGCTGACCCTCGAACTGCTCGAGGACCAGGACTTCGTCGCCGGCGATCTGGGGTTGAGCGCGATCGAGGCGCTTCATCACATGGGCGTGCAGCTGGCGCTCGACGATCTCGGCGCCGGGTATGGCAGCCTTATGCGGCTGCGCAACCTCCCCTTCGACATGGTCAAGGTCGACCAGGGGCTGGTGCGCGGGATTTCGGCGCAGGACGAACGGTCGATCAAGCTGGTCGAAGCGCTCGTGCAGCTCGCGCTGCGGCTGGATATCCCGGTCACGGTCGAGGGTCTCGAAACACCTGAACTGATCGACATGGCGCAGCGCTGCGGCGCTGTGTTCGGACAGGGATACGGCATCGCCCGGCCGATGCCTGCCGACCAGGTGCCGGCATGGCTTGCAGAATTCCGGCTACCGTCGATAGGGGCGCTTTCGTCGCAGGCGCCCTTCATCGCCCTGTTCTAGAGCATTTTCCGATCCGGTTGGATCGGATGTAGTGCTCTATCATATTGATAAGTCGAGCATCTTTATCCGATCCGCATGGATCTGAACGTGCTCAGAGGCGGCGATGTCATCCGATTGCAAAATGTTCATCACGTTTTGAGCAGCCGCTGCTTGCCTGCCGGCGGCTCAAGCGCCAACATCTGATCCATGGGACATCATCAAGGCCCGACCATCGACATGACCGTTTCGGGAGATTTTCGCGATCTGCCGACACGCAAGCCGTCGCTCGTGGCCATCGCGGCGCGTCTCCTGATGTTCGGGATCGCGCTTGGCTTTGTCGCAATGCTGTTCTGGCTCGCGGTATTCACCCTGCCGGTGCTGCTGCTGGCGGGAGCTGCCATCTATCTCTACGCCAGGTTCGCACCGAACCGCGGCGCGGGGCCGGCAGGGCCGGCGATCCGCATCTTACGTTTCTGACGCGAGAGCATTCCGAGCCGGCCAGAGCATCATCCGATCAGATGGTGTCATCTGGTCGTATGATGCTCTATTTATCAATATGATGGAACACTTTCCGATCCGGAAGGACCGGAAAGTGTTCCAGACGTTTCCATCTGACCGGGGAATGCCCCCGCGCCGGCCGCGCGCCTATTCGGCGATCAGCGTTCCCGAACCGCCGAATTCCGCCGGGAAATCGGCGAATTTCGGCAGTCCATCACGAATGCGCAGGACCGTTTCGCTGTAATTCACATGCAGGCCGGGCTTGTGATCGAGTGTGGGGATCGTCGCCGAAAACACGTCGACCAGCCCGAGAGGCGGGTGATTGGCCATGATATGGCCGCCGCACAGACGGCAGAACTTGCGCTCGCTCATCGGCGTCTTGGCATAGGTGGCGATGTGTTCCTCGCCCTTGGTCACCTTGACCGCCTCGGGTTTCCACAGGCTGAAGGCGTTCACCGGGCCGCCGGACCACGAACGGCAGGAGCGGCAATGGCAGATGCCCATGCCTTCCGGCTCGCCGCTCGCTTCGATTTCGACGGCGCCGCAGAAACAGGCACCCTTATGGGTCGTCATGTCTGGAAGTCTCCTCGTTTCATCTTGTAGAAGTGGCATCGTGCCGCAGCGGGTGGCGTTCGGCAAGTATCGCAGCCCGTGAGACAGCGCCCCTGGCGGCTTACTCGCCCACCCTGTCGTCTTCGGCGGAAGGCGGTGCGGGGGTTTCGCGCAGCAGCGCATCGATCGCTGCAACCGTGTGATCCGGCAGGTGCCGCAGCTGGCGGGCGAAGCGGTTGGCCAGCGCGGTTTGCGCGGGGGACAGCCCGCCGGTGTGCAGGCTGATGCGCGGGCGGGAATCGCGGGCGAGATCGGCCAGTTCGTGCGCCTCGTCCCAGATCAGGCTGAACCGTTCGCAAATCTGGTGGATCAGCCCTGGCGAGGGCGCGCCTCGCCTGCCGTGCTCAAGCGCGGAAAGATAGGCCGCCGAGACGCCGATGCCCTCGGCCATCTCGCGTAGGGTCATCCCGCGCTGGGCCCGCAAGGCGCGCAGCCGCGCGCCGAAGGGGGTCACGCGCCAAGCCTCACGGGCGGCTCCGCCGTAGCAGCACAAGCAGCGCCCCCTGGTTGGCGGCATGCGGATGGCACACCGCGAGGATGTGCGCCCGCAGCGCGCCGTCATTGAGCCAGAACGGCACCTCACGCCGCAATACCCCTTCGCCGCCAGTCCGCCGCCCATGGCCCGTCACGATCTCGACGCAGCGCATCCCGCGCGATACCGCACCGCCGATGAGGGCACTGACCGCGACATGTGCCGTCGCCGTGGTCATGCCATGAAGGTCGAGCGTCCGTTCCGGCGCGATCCTCCCGGCCCGGAATTTTGCCCAGGTGGCGCGGTCGAGCCCCGGTGGCGCCACGCCGATCGCCACCGCCGGGCGACGCTGCGGCGCAGCCGGCGGAGGCGCTGGCGCCGGTGCCGCCGCAGGCGCCGTCCCGGTCTCGGGCCGCGCGCTGGCGGGCTTGTCGGCCGACGGCGGTTCAGGCACCCGCACGCCGCGCAACGGGCGGACGTGGCGCAGATAGCGCGTCCAGACCTCGAGATCGGCGGCCGGGAGGGGTTTAGCCCTGCGCGCCATCTCCGCCTGCGCCGCCGAGCAGCACGATGTGCAGCCGCCGCGGGCCATGCGCGCCGAGTTCGAGCGTGCGCTCGATATCGGCCGAGCGCGACGGGCCGGTGACCAGCATCACGTTGCGCGGCATCCCGCCAGCCTGGCGCAGCCGGTCGAACGCGTCTTCATATGGCCCGACCACGTCGGAGTCCTGCAGCACGACGATTTCGGTATCCGGCAGCAGGTTGAGCGTGGTCGGCGAGCGCTGGCCGGAGGGCAGCATCAGCGTGCCGGTTTCGGCGATCGCCGCGAAGCCGCGCTGCACCGAGACCATGTCGCTCGGCTGCGCGCGGCCGAAGCGATGGGCGAGCAGCGGCGCGTCGTTCCAGTTCGCCGCCTCCAGATCCGGGTGCGGGGCGATCACCAGTTCCGCCGGCAGGTTCTGCTCGCGCAGGTAGCCCGCGATATGGGCGGGCAGGTCCGCCGCGTCGGCCAGGCGCTGGACGGTCGCGTATTCGCGCGTCGCATTGGTGATGAACAGCTCGATGAGCGCATCATGGTCGAGCGCGACGCGGGCGGGGATGGTGTGGCGCGGATGGGCATCGAGCCGGGTGCGGAGCATCGCCGCCTGGTCGGCCGGCAGCGCGCCGCGCCCGAGGCCGCGCCGGATCGTGCCGAGAATCGCCGCGCGCTGGGCCTGGTTGTCCTGTTTCATCGGCTGCGCTGCTCCCGTGCATAGCGTGCGAAGAAGGTTTCGCCCTCGGGGGCGGGCATGTCGCGCGCGGCGGTCCAGGCGCCGGCCAGCGGCAGCCAGCCGAAGCGGCCGCGCTTGCGGCCCATGACCCCGAGTCCCCATGCCGCAATGCGCGACACGCTGCGGTAAAGCCCGGGGCGCCGGGCGACGAACCCCCAGCCGCGAATGCCGTAGCGCGTGGTCGCCGGGGCGAGATGCCGCTCGAAGGCCCGCTCGCGCCAGTGACGCATCATGCCGGTGAGCGGAATCTTCATCGGGCAGACGCTTTCGCACTTGCCGCAGAAGGTCGAGGCGGTGGGCAGCAGATGCGCCTGCTCGGCGCCGAAGATGGCCGGGGTCAGCACGCTGCCCATCGGGCCGGAATACATCGAGCCATAGGCGTGGCCACCCACGGTGAGATAGACCGGGCAATGGTTCATGCAGGCCGAGCAGCGGATGCAGCGCAGCATGTCCTGGAACTCGGTGCCGACCATGTTCGAGCGGCCATTATCGAGCAGGATGACGTGATATTCCTCCGGTCCGTCAGGGTCGCCGGGGCGTTTCGCGCCGGTCGAGAACGTCGTGTAGACCGAGAATTCCTGCCCGGTCGCCGAGCGCGCCAGAACCCGCAGCAGCGAGACGGTGTCCTCCAGGGTGGGCACGATTTTCTCGAGGCTGGCGAGCACGATATGCACGCGCGGCAGGGTTTGCGTGAGGTCGCCATTGCCCTCGTTGGTGACGATCACCGAACTGCCGGTTTCCGCGATCAGGAAATTGGCGCCGGTGATGCCGACATCGGCGGCGATGAACTGCTCGCGCAGCACCGCGCGGGCTTCGGCCTGGATATCGCGTTTCTCGTGAAACACCCGGTCGGCCGGCAGGTGGGTATGGGCGGCGCGGAAGCTGGCTTCCCAATCCTCGCGGTTGAGATGGAAGGCCGGGCCGATGATGTGGCTCGGCGCTTCGCCCCGGATCTGCAGGATGTATTCGCCAAGATCGGTCTCGACCGGGCGGACGCCGTTTTCCGCGAGGTGCTCGTTCAGCCCGATCTCTTCGGAGATCATCGACTTGCCCTTGGTGACGGTCTTCGCCCCCACCCGGCGGCAGATGTCGAGCACGGCGCTCCGCGCATCCTCGGCGGTGCGGCACCAGTGCACCTGCCCGCCATGAGCCTCGACCTGCTCGGTGTAGCGCTCGAGGTAGAAATCGAGATGGGCGAGCGTGTGATTCTTGATGCCCTTCGCGGTTTCACGCAGGGTCTCGAACTCCGGCAGCCGGGCGACCGCGGCCGCGCGGGTCTGGGCGAAGGGCTTGCGGGCGCGGTCGAGCGCCTTCTGCAGCCCGGCGTCCTGCATCGCGCGGCGGGAATTTTCCTTGAAATCAGGGCTGGTATTCAGCATCGGGAACTCCTTCACGCACGAGTGTAGTGAATGGCCGCGCCGAAGTGAACGGCCCCCATCGCCACCATAATTTCTTGATGGATCAAAAAAAATGGCGGCACTTGCGTGCCGCCAAGTTTAGGGAGGAAACGTCCAAGAAAGCAAACAGAGCGAATGTTCGCCGTGTTGCTGAAAACCGATATAGCGCCGCGGTGGGGGCCACGCAAGAACTTTTTTGCAGTGCAGCATCGCAAAAGGCGCGACATTTGCAGAAGCGGTCGCAGCATATGACGCGATCGCCGCAGCGGTGATCGCCGCTTGGGGGTTTGGCGCGACCCGCTCGGGACAGACGCTGTCAAGGCGTAAGCCGATGCGCGAAACTAACCTGAAATTAATTCACTTGCGCGATACTGGCGGCATGTTGAGGCACTTCGCCATCATTCCGATCGCTGCGATTTTCGTCACCCTGGCCGGCGCCGGGGAGGCGCGCGCGCTGCCGAGCGGCGTTGCACCGGATGGCGGTGCGGCGATCGACCCGGCGCTGCTGTGCCAGGCGGCCGTCATCATGGCGGAATCCGACAAACACACGCCGGCCGGCCTGCTCCGCGCGATCGGGACGGTGGAGAGCGGCCGCCCCGACCGGGTGACCGGGCAACTCGCGCCCTGGCCCTGGACGATCGATGCCAATGGCAGCGGCCACATGTATCAGACCGAGGCCGAGGCGATCGCGGCGGCGCAATCCTTCCTCCAGCAAGGTATCACCTCGCTGGATATCGGCTGCATGCAGGTCAATATCAGGGAGCATCCGCACGCCTTCGCCAGCCTTGCACAGGCCTTCGATCCGATGTCGAACGTCTTTTATGCGGCGGGTTTCCTGACCCGGCTGAAATTGCAGACGGGAAACTGGGAGCAGGCCATCGCGGCCTATCATTCCGCAACCCCGTCCCTTGGCGCGCCCTACGCCAATCAGGTGCTGGCCCGCTGGCAAGGGCAGGGCGGCGGGCAGACCGGCGGACAAACTGGCCTGCCGCTGGTGCAGACCGCAATGACCCAACCTCTGCCGATGGCGGCAAAATCGGCTGCTGCCCCGCATGTATGGGGCCCCGCAAACCCGCCCGCGCCGCCGGTGACCACCGCCGCGGGTGCGGCCAAGGGAGCTGTGACGCACGGCAAACCGAGCCCGGGCGGGATCAATGTGCGGCATTTCGCTCCGGGATCATTCGCCTTCGCGCCGCTGCACGGCACCGCCTCCATCCTGCCATTGCAGAACCAGCCCGCCGGGGCGGGGCCGCATGTAAACGTGCCGGGAAATATGGGCGGCGGAATGGCCGGCCGATCCCTCGCCGCCTACCGGCGGATGCCGATCCCGATCACCGGTGCGCCCTCCTGAGGCGCGCCTCTTGCTTGAGTGGCGCCGATCTTTCTTCCGCTGCCCACACGGAAGACGCCCTAGGTTCTGTACCTATTGCCATGACTACGGGGCGTCTGATTCAAGTCTGTTCGGACGGCTTCGAACATGGCGGAACTTTTCTGGCTGAACGACACGCAATGGGCTGCGATCGAACCATTGCTGCCGAAG
>NZ_NCAS01000113.1:0-1046 GCF_002255515.1 Acidiphilium sp. 20-67-58
TTGAGTAGGATGGAGCGCTGGAAAAGCGGAAGACATCGGTTCGGTATTCGCCTGAGGTCCGGGAGCGAGCGGTCCGGATGGTGCTGGAGCATGGCAAGGATCATGCTTCGCAATGGGAAGCGATCGGCTCGATAGCACCGAAGATCGGCTGCACGATCGAGACACTGAGGGGGTGGGTTCGCCAGGCGGAGCGCGATCAGGGGCTACGGCCCGGTCCGACGAGTGCTGACCAGGAGCGGATCAAGTCTCTGGAACGAGAGGTCCGGGAGCTACGCCAGGCGAACGAGATCCTGCGCAAGGCATCGGCTTATTTTGCGATGGCGGAGCTCGACCGCCGGTACAAGCCATGATCGCGTTCATCGACGCGCATCGTGAGGTCTACGGTGTCGAGCCGATCTGCCGGATGCTGCCGATCGCTCCGTCGACCTACTATGAGCATGCTGCACGCCGTATTGACCCAAACCGCTTGCCGCCCCGTGCGCGGCGCGGCGCGCGGCTTATGAAGCAGATGGAACTGGCCGGCGTGATCCGCGGCAAGCCGATGAAGACGACGGTCAGCAACTCCGCTGCGCCCTGTCCACGAGACAAGGTGAACCGGCAGTTTTATGCCTCAAGGCCAAATGCCCTATGGGTGTCGGACTTCACCTATGTCGCGACCTGGCAAGGCTTTGTATATGTGGCGTTTGTCATCGATACATTCGCCCGGCGTATCGTCGGCTGGCGGGTCGGCCGCACGGCGCATGCCGGTTTCGTCCTCGATGCCCTGGAACAGGCTCTTCACAACAGACGCCCGATGCGTGGCGGCGGCCTCGTCCATCACAGCGACCGGGGCAGCCAGTATGTCTCGATCAAATACACCGAGCGCCTGTTGGAGGCCGGCATCGAACCGTCCGTCGGCAGCGTCGGCGATTCCTACGACAATGCCCTCGCCGAAACTATCAACGGCCTGTTCAAGGCCGAGGTCATCCACCCTCGTGGCCCTTGGCGGAATGCAGAAGCAGTGGAATTCGCCACACTCGAATGGGTGGACTGGTTCAACAACCGCC
>NZ_NCAS01000114.1:0-1044 GCF_002255515.1 Acidiphilium sp. 20-67-58
AGCCTTGAAACCCGGCTGACGGACGCAACCCTGGCCATGTTCGAGAAATATGTCGGCACCTTGTTCAGCCGGGCGCGCAACCGCGATGAGCGGCGGTTTCAGGCCACACGGCGCGATGTCGCCAAGGCGCTGTTGCTGTTCCGCCGGACGATCGCCGCTTTGCGCCAGGCGCAGGAAGATGGCGAGGATGGGGTGAGTGTCATCGAGCGTGAGATCGGCATGGACCATCTCGAAGGCGTGCTGCCCATCATCGGCGCTGTCGCCGATGTGGCGGATCAGGATATTCTGGTCACGGCGGCCGAGCGATATTCGGTGCTCCGCCGGTTCAGCCCCCGCTTCCTTGCCGCCTTGGATTTCCGGTCGAATGCGCCGAACGATCCCGTCCTGGCCGCGCTGGAACTTCTCCGCGCCTTGAGCCGTGGCACAATCCGTACCTTGCCCAAACGGCCACCGTCCGCGTTTCTGCCGCCGCAATGGCGCAAGCTGATCTTCGCCAGCGGCACAGTGGACCGGCGGCTCTACGAAACAGCGGTGCTGGCCGTACTGCGCGACAAGCTGCGGGGCAGCAATATCTGGGTCGCTGGCAGCCGGGATTATCAGGCATTCGAGACCTATCTGCTCCCGGCCGGGACAGGAACAGCCACCGGCGTTGATGGTGAGACCGATCCCAATCGCTACATTGAAACCCGGACAGAGATGCTGCGCGAGAGTCTGACTTTCGTGGCCGCCCGGGCCGAGCGGGGCGACCTCGACGGGGTAGAGATCGAGGACGGCAAGCTTTTTATCGCCCGCACGCCGCCCACCGTGCCCGAGGCGGCCCGCGATCTGGCGCTGCGGCTGAACAGCATGCTGCCTCGGGTGCGGATCACGGAGGTTCTGAGCGAGGTTAACGCCTGGACCGGGTTCACTGACAGGTTCGCGCATCTGCGCACCGGTTTTCCCACCGCCGACAAAGCGGCCTTACTGGCGGCGGTGCTCGCCGACGGCACCAATCTTGGTCTTGCCCGCATGGCCGACGCCTCGCGGGGCCTCAGCTATCACCAT
>NZ_NCAS01000025.1:0-69928 GCF_002255515.1 Acidiphilium sp. 20-67-58
CATCCTCGCCCATTGGGCGTCCGTCAGTACAAATCGTTCCATTCACAGCTTGAATCACAGCAACACCCAAATGGGAATCCCAAATCCCCACAAACCCTAATGTTGTTTTGATGACACTTCATGTCGCAAGTCTCATCATCAGCAGTCCAAACGCGAGCGCCGGGCCGAAGGGCAGTCTTTGCTGCATCAGCCCCGCACTGCCGGCCTCCGCGCGCAGCACGGACCAGACGGCGAACCCGGCGAGCCCGGCAAGCCCGGCGATCACCACCGCCCAGGGCAAGGCGGCGGGCGGCAGCCAGGCGGCGCCGGCCGCCAGCAGCTTCGCATCCCCCGCCCCCAGCGCGTCGATCCCGCGCAGCCGCCGCCAGAGCAGGCGCAGCCCGGTAAAGCCGAGATAGCCCAGCGCCGCGCCCGCCGCATGCGCGCCCAGCGCCTCCGGCTGCCGCAGCGCGGTCGCGGCCAGCCCGGCCAGCAGCAGCGGCAGGGTCAGCGCGTCGGGCAGCCGCAGACAGTCGAGATCGATCAGCGCCAGGGCCAGCAGCGTCGCCGCGAAGGCGAAATCGAGCGGCACCAGCGGCCCCGCCGGGTCCAGCGCGGCGATGACCACCGCCAGCAGCAGCGTCGCCAGCTCGATCAGCAGCAGCTTGCGCGGGATCGCGGCACCGCAATGCGCGCAGCGCCCGCGGCGCAGCAGGAAGCTCGCCAGCGGCACCAGGTCGGCCGGGCCGAGCGGCGTCGCGCAGGCATCGCAGCGCGAGCGCCGCCGCGCGAGCAGGCGGCCGCGCGGCAGGTCCTCGACCAGCGTGCCGATGAACGAGCCGATGAACGGCGCCACGAGAAGCGTGCCCGCGACCAGAATATTTCCCTGAACTGTCATATGTTTTCGGCTCCGGCGGCGGCGCCCTCGGGGCATAAGGTAAAAAATATCTTTCCGCGAGACACAAGCGATGCTCGATCACGCCGCCACGCGCCCTGATGAGGAGAGTTCAGCCATCGGCCCGGCGCTGCTGCGGGCCGGGCTGGTCGATCCCATCGGCATCGCGCGGGCGCGCGCGCTCGCGGCGGAAACCGGGCTCGGCCTCGCCGCCGCCCTGGTCCGCCTCGGGCTGATCGGCGAGCGCAGCCTCGCCGAGGCCGCCGCCGCCGCCGCCGGCCTCGCCCTGCTGGCGCCGGACGCCTATCCCGCCGCCCCGGTCCTGCCCGAGCGGCTGCGCCCGCGCTTCCTGCGCGATGCGCGGGTGCTGCCGCTGGCGCTGGACGCGGGCGTGCTCGACCTCGCGATGGTCGATCCGTTCGATGGCTTCGCCGCCGGCGCGGTGGCGGCGGCCACCGGCTGCGCGGTGCGCCGCGCCGTCGCCGTGCCGATCGACCTCGATGCAGCGCTCGACCGGCTCTACCCCGAATCCGGCGCGGCGGACGCCGCGACTGACGCCGCCGAAGAGGCCGCGCCGAGCGAGGCGGATGCCGAGCGCCTGCGCGATCTCGCCAGCGAGGCGCCGGTGATCCGCCTGGTCAACCAGCTCATCGCCCGCGCGGTCGAAACCCGCGCGTCGGACATCCATATCGAACCCGAGGAAGACCGCCTGCGCATCCGCTACCGCCACGACGGCGCGCTGATCGAGGCGGAAACCCACCCCGCGGCGATGGCGCCGGCCATCGTCTCGCGGGTCAAGATCATGGCGCGGCTCGACATCGGCGAGCGCCGCCTGCCGCAGGATGGCCGCATCCGCCTGCCGGTGCGCGGCCACGAGGTCGATTTCCGCGTCTCCTCGATCCCGACGATGCACGGCGAGACCATCGCCATCCGCGTGCTCGACCGCAGTGCGATGAGCTTCGAGTTCGGCGCCCTGGGCCTCGACCCCGCCATCGTCGCCGCCTTCCGCGCCGCACTCGCCGCACCGAACGGCATCGTCCTCGTCACCGGCCCGACCGGCAGCGGCAAGACGACGACGCTCTACACCGCCCTGCTCGGCCTCGACCGCGCGAGCCGCAAGATCGTCACCATCGAGGACCCGATCGAATACCGCCTCGCCGGCATCAGCCAGAGCCAGGTCAAGCCGCAGATCGGGCTGGATTTCGCCCAGCTCCTCCGCGCCATTCTTCGGCAGGACCCGAACGTGATCATGGTCGGCGAAATCCGCGACCTCGAAACCGCGCAGATCGCGACCCGCGCCGCGCTGACCGGCCATCTCGTGCTCTCGACCCTGCACACCAACTCGGCGGTCGCGACCATGACCCGCCTGCGCGACATGGGGCTCGAACCCTATCTCGTCGCCTCGGTGCTGCGCGGCGTGCTCGCCCAGCGGCTGATCCGCCGTCTCTGCCCCGCCTGCCGCCGGAGCGCACCGGCGAGCCCGGCCGAGGCGGCGCAGCTCGGCATCGCCGCCGGCACGCCGCTCAACCACCCCACCGGCTGCCCCGAATGCCGCGACACCGGCTATCGCGGCCGCATGGCGATCGCCGAATTCCTCACCCCCACCGCCGAGCTTGCCGCCCATCTCGCCGCCGGCGCCGGCGAGGCGGAGCTGGCCCGCGTCGCCGGCCTGCGCAGCCTGGCCGATGCCGCGCGCGATGCGGTGCTGGCCGGCGAAACCTCGCTCGCCGAAAGCCTGCTCGCATGATGAAGCGCGATCATGCCTGATTTCGTCTTCCGCGTGATCGACCGCGCCGGCGCCCCGGCCCGCCTCGCCATCGACGCGGCGAGCGAGGCCGAGGCGATCGAGACACTCAAGCGCCGCGGCCTGATCCTGCTCGGCACCGCCCCGCGCCGCGGCGCCTCCCTGCTCGCCCTGCTCAACCGCGACATCGGCGGCGCCCCCCGCCTCGGCGCCGACGCGCTGGCCGATTTCACCCGCGAACTCGCCTCGATGCTCGGCGCCGGGCTCGACCTCGAACGCGCCTTGCGGTTTGCCGCCAGCACCGCCGCCACCCCGCGCGGCCGCGCCATCATCCTCGCGATCTGCGACAAGGTGCGCGACGGCGCCGCCCTCTGGCGCGCGCTCGGCGAGGCCCCGCGCAGCTTCCCGCCCTTTTATGTCGGGCTGGTCCGCGCCGGCGAGGAATCCGGCGCTCTCGCCGCGACGCTCGAAGACCTCGCCGAATTGCTGGAGCGCAACCGCTCGCTGCGCGCCGCGATGATCGCCGGCCTCACCTACCCCGCCCTGCTCGCCCTCGCCGCGACCGGCGCGATCGTCTTCCTGCTGACCAACGTGCTGCCCGAATTCGTGCCGATCTTCGCCGAAAACGGCGTCCCCCTGCCCGCCACCACGCGCCTGCTGCTGGCGGCCGGGCAGGCTTGCGCCGCGTTCTGGCCCTATGCGCTGGCGCTGCTCGCCCTCGCCATTCCCGGCATCCGCCTGCTGCTCGCCCGCCCCGCCCCGCGCCTGCGGTTCGACCGTCTGGTGCTGCGCCTGCCGCTGCTCGGCACCCTGCTGCGCGAGGCACTGGCGGCGCGCTTCACCCGCACCCTCGGCACGCTGCTCGGCAACGGCGTCGCCCTCGTCCCGGCGATGGCGATCGTGCAGAACGTGATCGGCAACCGCGCCGCCGCCCTCGCCATCGCCACGGCGGCGGATGCGGCGCGGCACGGCAAGGGCCTCGCCGCCGGTCTCGCCGCCGCACGGCTGATGCCGGAGCGGACGGTGCATCTGCTCCGCCTCGGCGAGGAAACCGGCCAGCTCGGCCGCATGGCGCTGCGGGCCGCCGCGATCCACGAGGAACGCGCCCGGCTCGGCGTGCAGAAGCTGGTCTCGCTGCTGGTCCCCGCCATCACCATCGTGATGGGCGGCGCGATCGGCTTCATCGTCGCCTCGCTGCTGCTGGCCATGCTCGGTCTCGATGCCCTCGCCCACTGAGCCCGTACCCACTGAGCCATCGCCCACTGAGCCCGCACCTGACGATCGCGGCTACACGCTGCTCGAACTGCTGATCGTCGTCGTCATTCTCGGCCTGGCCCTCACGCTCGCCGCCAATGCCGCACCCTGGCGGCGCATCGGCCGCGACCCCGCGACCGCCGCCGCCACCCTCGCCGGGGCGCTGCGCACCGCCCGCGCCGTCGCAATCGCAACCGGACGGCCTGCCACCTTCGCGATCGAGCCGGCGGACGGGCGCTGGGTCGCCCCCACCGCTGCGGGGCGGCTGCCGCGCGGCATCGCCATCGCCTTTCACGGCCCGGTCGCGCGCGGCTGGGGGCGGATCGTCTTCTCCCCCGATGGCAGCGCGACCGGCGGGCAAATGCTGCTCGCGCGCGGCGCCGCCCGGGCGGGGGTGGCGGTGGACTGGCTGACCGGACGGATCAGCACCGATGCCGCGGCGCGATAGCGGCTTCATCCTGCTCGAAACCCTGGTCGCCTTCGTCATCGCGGCGCTGGCGGTCGCGGTGCTCTACCGCGCCGCCTTCGATGGCGCGGCGGGAATTGCGATCGGCGGACGCGAGGCGGCGGCGGTGGAACGCGCGCAGTCCCGCCTCGCCGCCCTCGCCGCCTTCGCGCCGCGCGGCCACTACGTCCGCACCGGGCAGGATGGCGGCGGCTTCCGCTACCGCGAGGAGGCGGCGCCGCTGCCGATGGCGAAGGGCGCGCCGCTGCGGGCGCTGCGCCTGTCGGTCAGCGAGCGCTGGGGCCGCGCCGGAAGGGCGGTGACGCTGGTGACCATCCGCGCAGCCCCGCCATGAGGCGGGAGGCGGGCTTCACCCTGCTGGAAATGCTGGTCGCGCTGGTCGTGCTCGGCCTGCTGCTCGCGGGGCTCGCCCAGGCCAGCCATTTCGGCATCGCGACCTATCGCCGCACCACCGGGACGATCGCCGCCACCGCCGACCGGCAGGCCAGCTTCCGCGCCCTGCGCCGGCTGATCGCCCAAGCCCGCCCCGGTCAGCCGGCCGGGTCGGCGCACAACCTCGCCCTCGTCACCACCCTGCCGCGCGCCGCCGCCCTGTCGAGCCGCCTCGTCTTCGCCGAAATCGGCGTCACCCGCGCGGGCGATCTCGTCCTGGCGTGGCGGGCGGCGCCGACCGGCCCGCCGCTCGGCCCGCAGGCATCGCCCGCCGGCACGGCCCATGTCGAAACCCTCGCCCGCCACATCGCCGCGATCGAGCTGCGCTACTGGTGGGCCACACGGCCGGGCGCGCCGCCAGCCTGGCACGACGCCGGGCCGGCAGGCGCGCTGCCGCGCCTGATCCGGCTGCGCATCATCCCCACAGCCGGGCAGCGCCCCTGGCCGGACCTGATCGCCGCCCCCTGGCGCGCCCCCTTCGCCGCCGGCGGATAGGCGCGCAGCGGTCGAGTGACACAAAACCTTAATTTTCAATTTTTCTTTAGTCGCGTAACCAGAATATTAATGGATTTCATTCATTGGTACATCGCGACCCTGCGGTCGCTGGTGCCCGGCGCCTCGCGGCGGCCGGGCGGGCAGGATGCGGCGGTGACAATCACCGCCGCCGCCGGCGCGCCCCCCGAATCCGCCGAGGTCACGCAGGACGGGCGCGGCGGCCCCCGCGCACTCGGCCGGCTGGGGCAGATGCGGCGGAGCGCGGTGATCCGGCCGGTGGTGCTGCGGCTGCGTGGCGCCGGCGCGCTGATCCGCCGCGTCACCCTCCCCGCCGCCGCGCGGCGCGACCTCGCGGCCGCACTCGCCTTCGAGATCGACCGCCTGACCCCCTTCACCGCCGACGAGGTACTGGTCGCCCACGAGATCGTCGCGCGCGACACCGCGCAGGGCCTGCTCCATGTCCGGCTCGCGGTGCTGCCCCGCGCCTGGATCGCCGGCCTCCTCGCCGCACTGGCCGAGGCCGGGTTCGCCGCCGTGCGGATCGAGACCGCCGGCGCCGAGGGCGAGGCCGTATTCACACTTCCCGGCGCGCGGCGGCAAAGCCGCGTCCCCCCGGCGCTCGCGCTGCTCGCCGCCGGCCTCGCCGCGCTGTGCCTCGCCATCCCGCCGGCGCGCCAGGCGCTCGCCCTGCACCGGCTCGGCGCGGCGCAGGCAGCGCTCGCCCCGCAGCTCCGCCTTGCCGAAGCCCTGCGCGCCCGCCTCGCCGCCGAAGACCGCTTCCGCGCCGCGCTCGGCGCCGAGGCAGCGCGCGAGGGCGACACGCTGCTGATGCTCGCCGCCCTCACACGCGCCCTGCCGGACCGCAGCTACCTCACCGATCTCTCCCTGCGCGACCGGGTGGCGACGCTCGATGGCGAATCGCCCAACGCCGCCGGGCTGGTGGCCCGGCTCGCCGCCGATCCGCATTTCGCCGATCCGGCCTTCGCCGCCCCCGTCACCCGGTCGCTGAACGGCGGCGGGGATGTGTTCTCGATCCGGGTGCGGCTGCGCAACGATGAAGCGGGCTGACGCGATGGCACAGCTCCCGCGCGACCTGCCGGACGGCCGCGCCGGCCAGGCGCTCGCGCTCGCGATCTCGGCGGCGCTGCTCGCCCTTGTCGGCTTCGGCGTCGTCCGCCCCGGCCTCGCCTGGTATCGCGGCCTCAGCGCCCGCGTCGCCACCACGAACACGCTGCTCGCGCATGAGCGGCGTCTCGTCGCCGACCTGCCGGCGCTGCGCCGCAGGGCCGCGCAGGGCCGCCCCGGCGCCGGGCGCGACGCCTATCTCCCCGGCGGCTCCGCCGCCATCGCCGGCGCGCGGTTGCAGGGCGCGGTGCAATCCCTCGCCGCGACGCACCGGATCGGGCTGGACAGCGCCGAACTGCTCCCACCGGTCAGCCTCGGCAGCGTCCAGCGCATCCGCCTGCGGATCGCGATGACGGCCTCCTACCCCGCGCTGATCGGCTTTCTCGACGCGCTCGGCGCCGCCACGCCGCGCATGCTGGTCAACCGGCTCGACCTGCACGCGACCGGCGTGCCCGCCGCCGGCACCGCGCTGCCCCTGCATGCGAGCTTCACCGTCTCGGGCTTCCGCATCGCGAAGGCGGCACGATGATCGGCGCGCGGCTCGGCCTCTTCGGTCTCGTGCTGGCGCTGGCCGCCACCGCCGCGGCGCTGGCGCTCGCCCCGATGCCGGCAGCGCGTCCCAGCCCCGTGGCCGCGCGCCCGACCCGGACGACCTCGCCCCCGCCCGCCGCACCCGGGACCGCCGCCACGGCGCAGATCCTCGCCCGTCCCCTGTTCCGCCCCGACCGCCGGCCCGTCGCCGTCGCGGCCGACACCGCCGCGACCGGGATGCCCCGGCTCTCCGGCATCCTGCGCGGCGATGCGGTACGGCTCGCGATCTTCGCAACACCGTCCGGCAAGCCGGTCCTGCTCGGCGAGGGGGCTCATCTCGGCGGCTACCGCATCGCGCGGATCGGCCGGCGCGCCGTGCTGCTGGAGGGTCCGCGCGGCCAGCTCCGCCTCGTGCCGCGCTTCGCCCACGAGACCGGCGCCGCACCGCAAGCCAACCCGCCGAAGCCGGCCGCCGATGCCGGCATCCTTGTCCATCCCGGCCCTCGATAATTCCCAGGAGATCCAGCGAAACCATGCGCGTCCGTGTCCATGCCGGCGTCATCGCGGCAGCCTCTCTGCTCGCCGGGTGCACCCCGCGGCCGGCGCCGCCCGACGCCACCCGCCTGCTCGCCCCCGCACCCGCCGCCCCCGCGGCGACCACCGCGCCGGGCCGCGCCGATGCGGTGATCGCCACCCCGGCCGTCACCGGGGCGATCACCGCGAGCCCCGGCCACGCGCCACCCGCGAGCCTCCCCGGCGCCCCGCTGCCCGCGGGCAGCGGCGATGTCTCGCTCGACTTCGCCGATACCGACATCCGCGCCGTCGTCGCCCAGATCCTCGGCAACATGCTGCACGTCACCTACACGATCGACCCGGCGGTGCAGGGCAAGGCGACGCTGCGCACCGCGCACGACATCCCCGCCTCCGCCCTGATCCCGACGCTGCAAACCCTGCTCGCGCAGAACCACGCCGCCCTCATCCGCAGCAACGGGCTCTACCAGGTCGTCCCGGCGGACAAGGCGGCGGCCGCCCTCGCCACCGCGCCGGGGCTCGACGGATCGAGCGTCGTCACCCTCACCCATGTCAGCGCGGCGCATCTCGCCGCCGTGCTGCAACCCTATGTCGGCAAGGGCGGCAAGGTGGTCGCCGCGCCGGACCGCAACGCCCTCATCGTCGGCGGCAACCCGCAGGTCCGCGCCACCCTGCTCGCGCTGATCCGCGCCTTCGACGTCGATGCCCTCGCCGGCCAGTCCTACGCGCTCTACCCCGCCAGCGGCGCCAACGCGCGCGATTTCGCCACCGCCCTGACCCAGGCGCTGCACGCCGGCAAGGCGGGCGGGCTGGCGAAGGTGGTCCCGCTGGTGCGCATCGGCGCGGTGCTGGTGATCGCCCCCTCCGGCGCCGCCATCCGCGCGGCGGACCGGGTCTATCGCACCCTCGCCCGGCAGGAAGCGGCGACGCACCGGGCCTGGCACGTCTATTACCTGCGCAACAGCCGCGCCGGAGACGTCGCCGAGGTGCTGCAGGAAGCCTTCACCCCCGACGACGTCACGGCCCAACCCTCGGCGCCCGACACCACGGGCGGCACCGCCCCCGGCGTCTCGGCGCAGACGCTGATGGGATCGGGCGGGCTGGTGGGCAACGCGGCCGGCGCCGGCACCTCGGGCACCGGCACCACCGCCGGGCTCGGCGCGACCCCCGGCTCCGGCAGCGGCACCGCCTCCGGTCTCGGCGCCGGCCTCGCGTCCTCCGCCGCATCGCCCGCCGCATCGCCGGCATCATCCCGCGCGGCGGCGAGCAACCCGCTGCTCGGCCCGCTCGGCGGCAGCGCCGGTGGTGGTGGTGGTGGCGCGACCAGCGGCCTCAGGATCATCGCCGACCCCCGCCAGAACGCGATCCTGGTGCGGGCGGACGCCTCGGAAAACGCCTCGGTCGAGGCGATGCTCCGCAAGCTCGACATCGAGCCGCTGGAAGTCGAGATCGACGCGACGATCGCCGAGGTCGATCTCAACGGCGCGCTGAAATACGGCACCCAGTTCTTCTTCAAGTCCGGCGGCATCAACGCGGTGCTCAGCACCGGCGCGACCGCCGCCCTGAACCAGAGCTTCCCCGGCTTCGTCCTCGCCGGCCATGGCGCCGACGGCGCCCCGCTCGCGATCTCCGCGCTGCAATCGGTCACCCAGGTGCAGGTGCTCTCCTCGCCGCAGCTCCTCGTGCAGAACGGCCGCACGGCCAACCTGCTGGTCGGCAATCTCGTGCCCTATCTCTCGCAGACCTCGCAGAGCACGCTGACCACCGGCGCGCCGGTCATCAACTCGGTGAACTACCAGGAAACCGGCGTGATCCTGCAAATCACCCCGCATATCTCCAGCGACGGCCTGGTGGCGCTCACGGTTTCGCAGCAGGTGAGCAACGTCGCCCCCTCGGTCACCACCCAGGGGCTGAACTCGCCCACCTTCTCCGAACGCGCCGTCTCCTCCAGCGTCGTCGTGCATGACGGGCAGACGATCGGCCTCGCCGGGCTGATCACCGACAATGTCCAGCGCGGCAATTCCGGTCTGCCCTTCCTCAAGGATGTGCCGCTGCTCGGCCCGCTCTTCGGCACGCAGGACAACAACCGCGCGCGGCAGGAGCTGCTGGTGCTGATCACCCCGCATGTCGTCCACGACGCGACGGACGCGGCGGCGCTGACAAGCGACCTCGAACAGGCGCTGCCCAACGCCGCCAACGTGCCCGCCGAACTCAACGGCCTGCCGATGGACGGATCGGCCGATCCGCAAGCGGCGCTGCGCCGGCATCTCGGGCTGCACTGAGCATGGCGCGGCCCCGCCGGCACGACGATCGCGGCTTCGCGCTGCTGATCGTGCTGGCGGTGCTGGTGCTGTTCGGCTTCCTCGTCACCCGGCTGCTGGTCGCCGCCCGCCAGCAGATGGCGATCGCCGGCAACCTGCGCGACGCCGCGGTGGCGGCGGCGGCGGCCGAGGGCGGCGTGTGGCTCGCCGTCGCCCGGCTCGATGCCGGCGGCGCAGCACCGGGTGAGGTGCGGATCGGCGCATCGCAGGTGCGGCTCGCGACCAGTGGCGTCGCCGGCCGGATCAACCCGGACACCGCACCCGCCCCCCTGCTGGCGGCGCTGTTCCGCGTCGGCGGCATGGCGGCCGCACCGGCCGGCAGCCTCGCCGAAACCCTGACCGAAGCGCGCGACCCTGCCCTTGCGCCCGCCAGCCTCGCGACCCTCATCGCCCGCTACCGCGCCGCCGGCAGCGCCGAAGGCCCGCCGCAAGCGCCGTTCCGCAGCCTCGCCGAGCTTGCCAGCCTGCCCGGAATGACGCCGGGCCTGCTCGCCCGGCTGCGCCCGCATCTCTCGCTCTACGCCCCCGCCTTGCCCGACCTCGCGAGCGCGGATGCGGCGGTGCGCGCGGCGGTGGGGCTGGCAGGGCGGATCGATGTGCCGGGCGGGCATGTGAGCGGCCCGCCGGTGGTGCGGATCGAGGCGGTGGCGACCGGGCCGGGTCTCGCCCGCGCGGCGCGCTGCGCGACCGTCCGCCTCACACCCGCGAATGTCGACGCGCCCTATATCGTGCTCGACTGGTCGGATGCGCGCTGTGGCTGAGCCCGGCTCAGCGGTTGCAGATCGTCCCCGGCGCGCCCGGCGCCGCGGTCACGTCCTTCGGCCCTTTCGAGCACAAATCATACGCCAGTCCCGGCCGCGCCGAGGGCGCCTGGTACACGAACCCATGCCCCCACGGGTCGCGCGGCAGCGTGGTCTGCTTGAGGTAGGGTCCGTGCCAGCCGCTCACCCCTGCCGGCCTGGTGATCAGCGCCTGCAACCCCTCATCCGTGGTCGGGTAGCTGCCGACATCGAGCTTGAACAGGTCGAGCACCGAGCCGATCCGCTCGATCGACTGTTCGGCGATGCTCGCCTTCGCCCGCCCGAGCTGGCTGAGCAGCGCCGGCCCGACCAGGGCGATCAGCAGGCCGAGAATGACGATGACGACCAGCAATTCGAGCAGCGTATAGCCTGCCTCGTCCCGCGCCGGAGTTCTTTTCCCAAACATGTGACACTGGATATCCGACATCCCGGCCCGCGCGCCAGCGCGGCGTTTTCCCGCCGGCGCGATGTCACGGAGACTTCACGATGACGGGCTTGCTGCGCTGCATGCTCCTCGCCGCCACGGTCTATCACCTGCCGCCGCGGGTCCTGCCGGTGATCGCAAGGCTGGAGGGGGGACATCCCGGGCTGGTTCGCCCTGATTCCAACGGCACCGCCGATTACGGGCTGATGCAGGTCAACAGCATCTGGCTCGACACCATCGCCCGCCGCGCCCGGCTCGGCCGGCGGGAGACGCGGCGCCGGCTGATCGAGGATCCGTGTTTCAACATCGCCGCCGCCGCCTTCATCCTGCGCACCGACATCGACCGTGCCGGCACGCTGATGCGCGGCATCGGAGACTATCACTCGGCCACCCCGTCGCTCAACGCCGCCTACCGCGCGCGCGCCCTCGCGATGGCACGGCGAATGTTTCAGCTGAAATAATTTCACGGTTCTGCAACTGAATCGTCACAGCACAAGGAAATTTGATCTGTATATTTTTAACGTAGGTTAATAAATTATTTTGGAGACAATCATGAAACGAGCCTTGGCAATGGCTTGTTCAGCGCTCTGCGCGCTGAGCATTACCATTCGGCCGGCACTTGCCGAGCAGGATGGACGCCTCGCCTTCAACCGTCCGGACGATGCCCACGCCTTCGTCGCCGGGCTGATGGACCGCGAGGCCTGGCACAATGGCGGCCAGGAACGCGGTCAGGAACAGGGTGAACGCGGCGAGCATCGGCATCACCGCTTCCACCTCACCCACGCGCAGCTCGTCCAGCTCGTGCGCAAGAAGATCAAGTATGTCTTCGTGCTGTATCAGGAGAACCGCTCGTTCGACTCCTATTTCGGCACCTTCCCCGGCGCGGATGGGCTCTATTCGCAGCCGGCCGCGAAAACCCCCGGCTTCGTGCAGACGCTGGTCAACACCGATGGCAGTGCGACCACCATCTCGCCCTTCCGCATCGGGCCCAAGCAATATGCGTGGGACACCGACGACATCGACCATTCGCACGCCCGCATCGCCGCCAAGATGGACGTCGTCGCCGGCAAGCCGCTGATGGACAAGTTCGCCGTCACCGAGGAGCTGAAATACTCGCCGACCGGCAATCCCTCGGTGAAGGCCAAGCAGTTCGGCGAACTCGCGATGGCCTACGAGGATTGCGACACGGTGCCCTTCCTCTGGCGCTACGCCGCGCGCTTCGTGCTGTTCGACCATGTGTTCCAGAACATTACCGGCCCCTCGACGCCCGGCAACCTGTCGATCTTCGCCGCCCAGACCGGCCTGACCCAGTGGGCGCTGCACCCGAACCAGTCCTTCGCCTCCTTCGACCCGACCACCGGGCCGACCGCGACCAACCCGCACGGCCTCAAGGTGACGGAATCTGGCGCCGGCGAGCCGGTTATGGATGACAACGATCCGTTCTGGGGCTCCCCGCTCGACCCGAACCAGAACGCCAACGTGCCGGTCAATCCGGGCGATTTCGGCGGCTCCGCCTTCACCTACGGCGTGCAGCTCAACCAGACCTACGCCTCGATCGCGATCAACACGATGGGCCGCAACGCCGCCGCGATCACCAGGCACGATACCGATGCCGCCGGCGACCTCGCCGACATCAACGACGACATCTCCTACCTCACCCAGTCCGGCCACAAGCAGGTCAACTGGGGCTGGTACGAGGAAGGCTACGACCACGAGCCGACCGACCCGGCCAACCCGGTCGATGCCAACGGCACCCACGCCTCCTACATCACCCACCACAACGGCCCGCAATATTTCGGCTACGTCGCCAACAACCCGGACGAGCGCGCCAACCTGCACGGGCTGGGCGACCTGTTCACGGCGCTCAAGGGCGGCACCCTGCCGGCCTCGGGCGGCGTGTTCTACGTCAAGGGCGGCTTCCAGAACATCTTCGGCCTGACCCCGGTCAACCCGGTCGCCAAGGTGCAGGCCAACTTCCTCGGCGATGACGACCACCCCGCCTACTCGGATGCGCAGATCAGCGAGGCGATGGTGGCCAAGGCGGTGAACGCGATCGCCAGCAGCAAATACTGGAAGCACGCCGCGATCATCATCACCTGGGACGATTCCGAAGGCGATTACGACCATGTGCCGCCGCCGGTCATCGTCAACGGCCCGGACAAGCAGGTCTTCAAGTTCGGCCCCCGCGTGCCGATGATCCTGATCTCGCCCTATGCGAAGACGCACCAGGTCGATCACCAGGATGGCAGCCAGTCCTCGGTGGTGAAATTCGTCGACGAGGTGTTCGGCCTCACGCCGCTCGCCTTGCTGCCGGATGAGCTGAAGGGCCGCGCCGATGGCGAGAGCGAGTTCGGCGAGGCGAATATCGGCCCGTCCGACGCGCTGACCCCCTATGTCGGCGACCTGATGGGCGCCTTCGACCCGGCCCGCCTGACCGGCCGCGCGGAGCCGCTGCCGGCGGACTACGCGATGATCCCGAACAAGGTCATCATGTCGCTGCCGCATTACGGCGGCAATGGCTGCCAGGCCGACCACATCGTGCCGACCGACGTCGCCAAGGGCATCACCACCACGATCCCGGCCGACTTCAACCCGCTGCCGAGCACCAACCCGACTCCCTAGAGCATCATCCGATCAGATGGAATCATCTGATCAGATAAAGATGCTCGGTTTACGAATATGTCAGAGCACGACATCCGATCCGAAAGGATCGGAACGTGCTCTGATCCTTTCGGCGATCACCCGTCCCGGCGCATGCGAATGCGCCGGGATTTTTCATGCCCCCGCGCCCACGCCTTTTGCCCCGACCAGATGATTCCATCTGATCGGATAAAGATGCTCTAATTATCAACAAGATAGAGCACGACATCCGATCCGGATGGATCGGAAAATGCTCTAATCCAGCCCGTCATCCCGGCGCGGGCGGAACCGCGCGAGGCGCGGCGCCAGCACCGGCAGCACGAACAGCGACAGCAGCGTCGCCGTCAGCAACCCGCCCAGGATCACGATCGCCATCGGCCCCTCGATCGCATCGCCCGGCGAGCCGGAGGCGATGGCCAGCGGCAGCAGCCCGAGCGCGGTGACGATGGCGGTGATCACGATCGCCGGCAGCCGGTCCGCCGCCGCCAGCCGCGCCGTCGCCGCCGACCACGGCAGCCCCTACTCGGTCGCCAGCCGGCGCATGTGGATCAGCAGCAGCAGCCCGTTGCGCAAGGTGAGGCCGAACAGCGTCGCCAGCCCGACCATCGCGCCGAGGCCGAGATGCCCGCGCAGGAAAATCCACACCGTCGCCACCCCGCCGGCAAACGCCACCGGCAGGATGCCCACCACCAGCGCCACCGCCCGCGCATCGCGCAGCGCCAGCGCGATCAGCGCGAGAATGACCGCGAGCGCGATCCCCGCATCAGCGACCAGCGCCCGCCGCGCCGCCCCCCCGGCCACCGCCGTCCCGCCATAGTCCACATAAACGCCGGCCCCGAGCTTCACCTGTGCGAGATCCCGGCGCAGCGCCGCGATCACCGCGGCGGCGCTGCCATGCCGCGTCTGCACCGCAACCACCTGCACCCGCCGCCCCTTCTGGTGCAGGATCTGCGCCGGCGAGCGCGTCTGGCGGATCGTCGCGATCAACCGCAACGGCACCAGCGTTCCGCCCGCCGCCGCCACCGGCAGGTTCCCCACCGAGGCCGGCAGCCGGCGCAGCGCGCGCGGCAGCGTCACCACCACCGGCTGGACCAGCGTGCCGCGATAGACATGGCCGACGATCTGCCCGGCATAAGCCAGCCGCAGCGCCTCCAGCGCCGCCCGCGCGCTGACGCCGAAGCGCAGCATCGCCGCGCGGTCGAGCGTGACGGCAAGGGTCGGCTCGGCCGCGCTCGCCGCCGGCGCCGCGGCGATGACGCCGGGCAGCTTCCGCGCCAGCGTGGCGATCCGCCGCGCCGCCGCGTCGATCCGGGCGAGATCAGGCCCGAACACCGCCACCGTCACCGGCGCGGTATCGCCGGACACGCTCTCCTCGATCCGCTCGGAAAGGAACGTCCGGCTCCACCACGACAGGCCGTCGATCCCGCGCACCGCATCGAGAATCCGCCCCGCCGAGCGCGCCGCGTGCCGATTGCCGCGCCGGCTCAGCGTGATGTCGATCTCGGCCTTGTTCACCCCGGCATGGCCGTTGCTCATCGAGGCGCGGCCGATATGCATCACCGCGTTGGCCACCTCGGGCAGGCGGTCGATCGTGCCGACCACCTGCCTGCCGATCGCCAGCATCGCATCGACCGACATGCCGGGGGCGGCGAGGTAATGCACGATCACGTCGTTCTCGCGAAACCGCGGCAGGAACCGCGCCTGGAGCAGCGGCACGCTCGCCGCCGCGGCGATCACCGCCGCCAGCGCCAGCGCCGCCGCCAGCCCGCCGGCACGCTCCAGCCTGGCCAGCGCCCGCTGGTAGGCGGGTTGCAGCAGCACGATCGGCGGGGTCCGCACCGCCCGGCCGTCACCGCCGCCAAGCAGCAGCGCCGCCAGCGCCGGTGTCACCACCAGCGCCACCGCGAGCGAGGCGGCGATCGCCGCGATATAGGCGATGCCGAGCGGCGCGAAGAGCCGGCCGGCGACGCCGCCGAGCATGATCACCGGGGTGAAGGCGGCGATCACCGCCGCACTGGCAAAGACGATCGCACTGCGCACCTCAAGCGAGGCGCGCAGGATCACCCGCAACCGTGGCTCCGGCGCCGTCCGCGCCCGGTTCTCCCGCAGCCGCCGGGTGATGTTCTCGACATCGACCACCGCATCGTCCACCAGCTCGCCGAGCGCGATCGCCAGCCCCGCCAGCGCCATGGTGTTGAGCGTGATGCCGAGCGCCGTGATCACCCCCACCGCCGCCAGCAGCGAGACCGGAATGGCGATGAACGAGATCAGCGCCGCCCGCCAGTCGCGCAGGGCGGCGAGCAGCACCAGCAGGATCAGCCCCGCGCCGATCAGCAGCACATGGCCGAGATCGAGCAGGGCAATGCGGATGAATGCCGCCGGGGTGAAGGCGCGCGGATCGACGCCGACCCCCTGCGCCACCAGCCCCGGCGTGAGCCGTGCCACCACCTGCCCCGCCTCGTTGGCGACCTTGAGCGTGTTGGCGCCATAGAGCGAGGAGACCAGCAGCAGCAGCCCCGGCCGGTCATGGATCAGCGCCGCCCCGAAGCGCGGCGGCGCGCCCACCCGCACCCGGGCGACATCGCCGATGCTCACCGGCAGGCCGCCCCGCGTCCCGAGCCAGCTCTGCGCCAGCGCCGCCGCGTCGCGCGCCTGCCCCTCCGGCGCCAGCACGAGGCGCTGCGCCCCGGTATCGATGAACCCGGCGCCGATCACCGCACTCGCCGCATGCGCCGCCCGCGCCACGTCGGCGGCGGTGAAGCCGGTCGCCAGCAGCCGCCCCGGCCGCAGTGCGATGTCGAATTGCGGCGGCCGGGCGCCAAAAATCACGATCGTCGCCACCCCCGGCACCGCCAGCAGCGCCGGGCGCAGCTCGGTCTCGGCGATCGCCGTCAGCCGTTCGAGCGACATGCCGGCCCGCGGATACAGCCCGATCTCCAGCGCCGTCCCGGTCGAGGACTGCATCGGCGCGAGCCGCGGCACGATCCCGGCCGGCAGGGTTCCGCCCAGCTCGGCGAGCCGCCCGGCAACGCGCTGGCGGTCGGCATAGGGATCGGTGCCGCCGTGAAACACCAGATGCACCACCGAGAGCCCGGCCTCCGAGGTCGAGCGCATCCGCGCCAGCCCCGGCAGGCCGGTCAGCCGCCGCTCCAGCCGGTCGGTCACCAGCTGCTCGGTCTGCAACGCGCTGAACCCCGGCGTCGCCGATTCGATCAGCACGGTCGGCGCGGTGAATTCGGGAAACACGTCATACCGCGCCCCCGGCAGCCGGGCGATCTGGATCGCGGCAAGCCCCGCGACGACAAGGACGACGACGAGGCGATAACGCAGCGCGATGCGGACAATGGCGGGAAGCATGGGCGCGGCCTCAGTCCCCGTCGCCGTCGCCGCCGCCGCCGGCCAGCATCGAATTCAGCAGCCCGGCGCCGCGAACGACGATCGCCGGCGCGCGCGGCAGCGCCGCCGCCGGCACGAATTGCGTTTGACCCGCGCCGGATGGCGCAGAGGAACCCGCGCCAACTGGCGCAGACGGATCAACGCCGGATGGCGCCAGCAGCCCTCCGCCGCCCAGCGCGACCGCGGCGAAGCGCCCCGGCGCCGTCCGCACGAACACGAAGGCCCGGCCCCGATGCCAGACCAGCGCGGCCACCGGCACGTCATATCCCGCGATCCGCCGCCCCGCCGGCAGCGACACATCGAGCGGCGCGCCCACCGGCAGCGGCGGGCCGGTGAACAGCAGCGCCTGGCCGAGCAGCCCCGGCGGCTGAACCCCGGCCGGGCCGATGTCCCGCAGCGCCGCCGCCGTCCCGTCGGGGAGCCGCGCCGTGGCCCGGGCAGGCGCCGGCTTCAGCGCGGCGCCCGCCTGCACCACCAGCACCAGCGCGCCGCCGCCGGCAAGGGCGCGGAACGCCGGCCCATCCTGCGCGATCGCCCGGCCGAGCGGCGCGCCGAACCGCGCGATCGCCTCCGCCCGCAAGGCGGCGAGCCTGGCGGCGCTGCTGGCCGCCGCCGCTTCGGCCTGTTCGAGACTGGCCTGCGACACATTGCCCGCCGCGCGATAGAGCTGGCGGGTCCGATCGAGGGTGGCGGCGTCCAGCTTCGCCGCCGCGGCGGCGGCCACGATCCGGCCGCGCAGCGCGAGCGCCGGGGCCGGGTCGAGCACCCGCCCCTCGGCGTGGCGCTGCGGCGCCTCGGTGCGCAGGGTCGGCGTCACCGTGGCGATCAGCCCGCTCGCCAGCGTCGCGTTGTCGAGCGTCAGATCCGCCGCCCGCGCGCGAACGCCTGCCAGCGGCAACAGCAGCAGCGCCGCCACTGCCGCCACCGCCGCGCGATATCGTCCCTGCCTCATGCGGGCGTCTCCCTGAAAACCGGTATCTCCAGCGCATCGGCGAGGCCCGAGAGCGCCCTCAGCATCTCGGCCTCGGCGGCAAGGCGCCGGCTGCGCGCGAGCAGCGCGCCGCGCCGCGCCTCCAGCAGCCGCAGCCGCCCGGTGGTGCCGAGCCGATAGGCAGCAGCCGCCTGCGCGTCCTGCCGCCCGGCCACCACCTCCAGCCGCCGCGCCGCGCGCAGCACCGCACGGCTGCCCCGCCACGCCGCGGCGGCGACATCGATCCGCGCCAGCGCCCGCGCCTGTACCCGCTCGAAGGCGGCGGCGGCCACGCGGCGCCGCGCCCGCGCCACCGCGATCTGCCCCTGGTGCTGGTTGAGCACCGGCAGCGGCAGCGACAGCGAGAGCACGAACTTGTTGTCCCCCTGGTCGTATTCATAGCCGGGCCCGATCCGCAACCCGGGGAACTGGCTGTCCACCGCCTGGCGCAGCGCCGCATCGGCGGCGCGATAGCGGGCGAGGGCGGCCTCGATATCGGGCCGTGCGACCAGCGCGCGACGCACCAGCGCCGGCAGGTCGCGCGGGGGTATCGGATGGGCGAAGGCGGCGAACGACAGAGGCGCATGGCGCAGCGCCGCCACCGGCATGCCGATCGCCGCGGCAAGGCGGGCGCGGTCGTCATCGCGCCGCCGCCGGGCCTCGGCCACGGCCAGCCGCGCCCGGTCCGCCGCCTGCGTGGCGCCGGCCAGCACGCTCGCCGCCAGCATCCCCGACGCCGCCCGCCCGGCGATCGTCGTCTCGATTTCCGCAGCCGTACCCGCCAGACGCCGGCTGAGCCGCAGGGCGCGGCGGTCGATGAACAGGGCGAGCAGTGCCGCGCGCACCGCGCCGCGCTCCTGCCAGGCGGCTTGGGCGACCATGTCCCGCGCGGCGGCGACGCGCGCATCGGCGGCGGCGATCCCGGCCTGCCGGGCGCCGAAATTCGCCAGCAGGAAGCTGATCTCCGGCCCGATCCGGATCGGCGAGGGATTGGCCTGCGTCGCGTTGAAGGTCGGCGACAGCGACAGGGTGGGGTTCGGCACCTGCCGCGCCAGCACCGCACCCGCCGCGGCCGCGCCGGCCTCGGCGGTGGCGAGCTTCAGCCCCGGCCGCTCATAGACCGCGACCAGCGTCAGCGCCCGCAGCCCGAACCCGCGATCCGGCGCCACGCTCATGGCGCGGAGAAAGCGCACCAGCCCCGGCTGATCCAGCCGCCGCGCGGTCAGCGCCGCCGCCGTCGCCGCCGGGTCGATCGGCGCCGGGCGATACCGCGCGCAACCGGCCAGCGCGAGCAGCAGCGCCGCACCGGCAAGCCCGCGCCACCACACGCCGCCCGCGCGCCGCGCGTCGGCCCCACCCGCACAACCGCCAGCCGGGCGCGAAACCGCCCCGGCCCTCACCCCCAACGCAACACCAGCGGATCGAGCCGGCGGGCGATCTCCAGCAGCCCCGCATGCGTCGCCGGGTGCAGCGGTGCGAGCGGATGGCGCACCGCCTCGCTGCGGATCACCCCGCCCTCGCGCATCAGCGCCTTCGCGGCGATCAGCCCGCACTGGCGGTTTTCATAGTTGATCAGCGGCAGGATGCGCTCGTAGCCGGCCACCGCCTCGTCGCGCCGTCCGGCGAGATGGGCGTGGACGATCGGGCCGATCAGGTCGGGATAGCCGCCGCCGGTCATCGCCCCGGTGGCCCCCGCGTCGAGATCGGCGAGCAGGGTGATCGCCTCCTCGCCATCCCACGGCCCCTCGATCGCGCCACCGCCCAGCTCGATCAGCCGGCGCAGCTTCGCCGCCGCCTGCGGCGTCTCGATCTTGAAATAGGCGACCTGCGCGATCTCGCGCGCCATCTCGGCGAGCAGTTCGGCCGGCAGTGGCGTGCCCGCCACCGGCGCGTCCTGGATCATCACCGGAATCCGGATCGCATCCGACAGGCGCTGGAAGAAATCCCACAGCCCGGCGGCGCCGACGCGGATCGTCGCGCCGTGATAGGGCGGCATCACCATCACCATCGCCGCCCCCATCGCCTCGGCGCGGCGGCTGCGCTCGATGCAGAGATCGGTGCTGAAATGGCTCGTCGTCACGATCACCGGCACCCGCCCGGCGACATGTTCGAGCATCCGCCGCATCAGGATCTCGCGCTCCTCGTCGGCCAGCACGAACTGCTCGGAGAAATTGGCGAGCAGGCACAACCCGTCCGACCCGGCATCGATCATGAAATCGACCGCGCGGCACTGGCCCTCGAGGTCGAGCCGGCCGGCGGCGTCGAAAATCGTCGGCACCACGGGAAAGACGCCCCGGTGGCGCGTCCTGGTCTGCAACTCGGTCATGGTCATTCCTGCGGCAGTCGTGCGGGTGAAGATTTGGCGCGTGAAGGTTGGGGCGAAAAGATTGCCGCAGCTTCCCCCTGCGTGCGGAAATGTCAATCGGCGGCGGCCTTTCCCGTTGCGATACCGTGCCGAACGCTTGCATTCCGCCCCCGCCCGGCCCACAACCCCGGCATGTCACACGATCGGGCCGGAGCGCCGGGGCCGTCCGCCTCCCGCCGCGCCAGGCTGGCCGGAGCGATGCGGCGGCTCGCCTGGGGCCTTGTCTACCGGCTTTACGAGGCGCGCCTGTCCCGCGATGTCGCCGCCGACGCGCTGCCGCACCATGTCGGCATCATCCTCGACGGCAACCGCCGCCACGCCCGCCTGGCCGGGCTCAGCGATCCGGGCGAGATCTATCGCCGCGGCGCCGCCAAGCTCGACGAGATCCTGGCCTGGAGTGCGGAGCTCGGCATCCCGATGATCACGCTCTGGGTGTTCTCCCCGGCCAATCTCGGCCGGCCGGAGGCGGAGGTGGGCGGCATTCTCGGCGCCGTCGAGGCGAAGATGCGCGCCCTCGTCGCCGATCCGCACATCAGCCGCCGCGGCGTCCGCCTCGCCGCGATCGGCCGGCGCGACATCCTGCCGCCCGCCCTGCTCGACGCGATCGACGCCGCCGAGGACGCGACCAGCGGCAACGAGGGCATGACGGTGACGCTCGCCATCGGCTATGGCGGGCGCGAGGAGATCGCCGATGCCGTCCGCGCCCTGCTGCGCGACTGCGCCGCCGCCGGGATGGACTGCGCTTCCGCCGCCGAAGCCGTAACCCCCGAGGCGATCCGCCGGCATCTCTACCTTGGCGACATGCCCGACCCCGACCTGATCATCCGCACCAGCGGCGAGATCCGGCTCTCCGGCTTCATGCTCTGGCAGAGCGTGCACAGCGAGCTGCATTTCTGCGACGCCACCTGGCCCGCCTTCCGCCGGATCGACTATCTGCGGGCGATCCGCGCCTTCCAGCGCCGCGACCGCCGCTTCGGCCGCTGACCCGGCCGCCCCGTGCCGGCCACAGGATCATCCGATCCATCCGATCGGATGATGCTCTAGATCAGCCCACGGGCGGCGAGGCTGCGCATCAGCTCCAGCGTGCCGAAGCGCCAGGGCGCGCACTCCGGGCAGGGCCGCACCCGGTTGCGCAGCCGCCCGAGCCGGGCGGAGGCGATGGTGACGAGATCGCCATCCTTGTGGGTGAAGCCCTCGCCCGGCCGGTCGCGGTCCTGGATCGGCGCGAACATCGTCCCCAGCATCAGCACGAACCCGTCCGGATACTGATGATGCGCCCCGGCGGCGGCCTCGACCAGCTCGACCGGGTCGCGGCTGATCTCGGTCATCGAGCTCATCCCTTCGAGCCGGAACCCGTCCGCCCCCTCCACCGTCAGGTCGAGCCGGGCGCGGCGCACATCGTCGAGCGTGAACCCCTCGTCGAACAGCCGCACGAACGGGCCGAGGCCGCAGCTCGCATTATTGTCCTTCGCCTTGCCGAGCAGCAGCGCCGAACGGCCCTCGAAATCGCGCAGATTGACGTCGTTGCCGAGCGTCGCCCCCACGATCCGCCCCGCCGGCGACACCGCGACGACGACCTCCGGCTCCGGATTGTTCCACGTGGAACACGGATGGATGCCGACATGGGCGCCGAACCCCACCGCGCTCATCGGCTGGCCCTTGGTAAAGATCTCGGCATCCGCGCCGATCCCCACTTCAAGATATTGCGACCACAGGCCCCGCCCGATCAGCGCCGCCTTCACCGCCATCGCCTGCTCCGAGCCCGGGCGCAGCGCGCGCAGATCGGCGCCGATCAGCCGGTCGAGATCGGCGCGGATCTGCGTCGCCTTCTCCGGCGCGCCGCGCGCCTGCTCCTCGATCACCCGCTCCAGCAGGCTGACCACGAACGTCACCCCCGCGGCCTTGACCGCCTGCAGATCGACCGGCGCGAGCAGCCACGGGCGTGCGGGATCGCGCGTCGCCTCGTCACTGTTGGCGAGGATCTCGTCCAGCCGCCCGATCGTCCGCCCCGCCGCCGCGCGTGCATGGCCGGCCGGATCGTCGAGCGCGAACAGCGCCGAGGCGGTCGGCACCGCGCGGCTGGTGATGTCGACCAGCTCGGCGCCGCGCACCGCCACCACCACCGGCCCCGCGCCGGGCAGGAAGGCGCGGCCGGCCAGGGTCGCGCCCCCGGCATCCTCGGGCAGTGCGTCATCCACACGGATCGCATCGGTCATCTTCGTCGTCTCCCCCCCTCTGGTCCCGTCTTCCGGTCTTATCGATTGTTCAGCCCGAGCGCCTCGATCGCGGCGGCGATGGCGAAAATCCGCCGGTCGGTCTCCGCCGCGCCGCAGACCATCAGCCCCACCGGGGCCGCGCCGGGCGCATTCAGCGGCAGCGAGATCGCGCAGCCATCGATCATGTTGATCAGCGTCGGGTTGCGCAGCACGCGCAGATTGGCGGCGGTGAAGGCCGCGTCGTCGTCCATCTCCGCGATCGTCGGCGGCAGGATGGCGACGGTCGGCATCAGCAGCGCGTCATGCGGGGCGAGCCGCGCCCGCGCCCGCGCCACCAGCTCGGCGCGCCCGGCCAGCAGGTCGATGTAATCCGCCGCCGACAGCTCCGCCCCCCGCCGCAGCCGCACCAGCACGCGCGGATCATAGGCCGCAGCGCCGCGCTCCAGCAGCGCGCGGTGCCAGGCATGGCTCTCCGCCGCGGTCAGCCCGCCGCGCGCGTTCAGCGTCGCGACCTCGGCGAATTCCGGCATGGCGATGGTCTCGATCCGCGCCCCCGCAGCGGCCAGGCGGCGCAGCGCCGCGTCGAACCCGGCGGCGACCGAATCGTCCAGCGCATCGAGTGCGACATCGCGCGGCACGGCGAGCCGCAGCCCGGCCAGTTCCGCCGGCGCCGGCGGGGCTTCCGGCGCGCCGGCCATGATCGAATCGAGCAGCGCGCAGCACCCCACCGAGCGCGCCAGCGGCCCGACCGAGTCGAGCGAGGATGACAGCGGCACCACCCCCGCGCGCGGAATCCGCCGCGCCGTCGGCTTGAACCCGACGAGATCGTTGAACACCGCCGGAATCCGGCACGAGCCGCCGGTGTCGGTGCCGATGCCGGCATGCGCCATCCCCGCCGCCACCGCGGCCGCCGAACCCGAGGACGAGCCGCCCGGAATCCGCAGCCCCGCCTGCCGCCAGCGCGCCGGCGGCGTGCCGTAATGCGGGTTGGTGCCGATGCCGGAATAGGCGAACTCGGTCATGTTGGTGCGGCCGATCGGCACGAAGCCCATCCGCCGCAGCCGGGCGATGGCCGGCGCGTCCTGCGCCGCCGGCCCGGATCCGGCCAGCACCCTGGAGCCGGCGTGGGTCTCCTGCCCCGCCATGTCGAACAGGTCCTTCACCGCGATCGGGATGCCGGCGAAGGGCGAGGGCGCCATGCCGGCGCGGCGCATCGCGTCGAACCCCGCGGCCGCCGCCCGCGCCCCGGCCGCATCGACCGAAATGAACGTCACCGCCCCGTCCCCATCCGGGTCGGCGATCGTGGCGAGGCAGTCCTCCACCAGCGCAGCGGCGGTGGTGCGCCCGGCCGCGAGGTCGCGGGCAAGGGCGTCGAGCGTGGGCAGGGCTGGCGTGGGCAGGGCTGGCACGGGGTCGGTCATCGGGGTCGGCTCTCCTCTGCGGGTCGGAGCCAGTCTCGCCGGGCGGCGCAATGCTGTCGAGAGCCCGCTTCGCGGGACACTGTCGAGAGCCGGCTACGCGGGACATTGTCGAGAGCAAGCCGCCGTCTCGGCCGCATCCCGCGCGGCTTGCTCTCGCCAGCACCGCGCCGCGCGCGGGCACACGGATCTGTGATTCGCCACCTGCCTCGCCTATATCGGCGCTACGGGCTGGCGCCTTTTCCCCATCACCACCGGCCCGCGGAGGTCCCTATGACGGGGTTGAAGTTCGTTCGCACCATCCTGCTCGCCGCGCTCCTGTTCACCGGCGCCGGCCTGTCCCTCGCCCCGGCGCACGCGGCATCGCCGACGCCGCAGCAAATCCAGGCGCTGATCGCCAGCGGCCATCCCGGTGCTGCGCTGTCCGACCTGCGCGATGCGCTGCGCGCCCATCCGCAGAGCGGCGTCGCCTGGTATCTGAAGGCCGAGGCGGAGGACGCCACCGGCCACGTCGCCGCCGCGCGCAGCTCGCTCGCCCGCGCCGAGGCCTATGCGCCCGGCCTGCCCTTCGCCGATCCCGGCCGCGTCGCCGCCCTCAAGGCGCATCTGGCCGCCGGCCCCGCCGCCGCGCGCGGCGGTGCCCACATCCATCCGGCAGTGCTGATCATCGGCGGGCTCGTGGTGCTGTTCCTGCTGGTCCGCTGGCTCGGCAACAACCGCCGCCGCGCGATGCAGGCGCCCTGGCCCGGCACGCAAGGCTACGGCCCCGGCTACGGCCCTGGCGGCGTGCCGCCCAACGGCGCCCCGCCCTATGGCGCCCCCGGTGGCGGCATGGGTGGCGGCTTCGGCGGCGGGCTCGGCAGTTCGCTGATGACCGGCCTTGCCGCCGGCGCCGGCTTCGCCGCCGGCGAACGCATCATCGACGGTCTGACCGGCGGCCATGGCGGCGCGCCGATGGTCGATCCCAATGGCGGCAACATGGGCGGCGATACGGGCGGCACGCCGCCCGACCGTGACGACGGCCTGCTCGGCAATCCCGGCTGGGACAATGGCGATGCCGGCGGCGGCAACGATTTCGACCCCGACAACAACTGGTAACCCCGCGCGCCCGATCGCGCGACGCCAAGCGCCCGGCATCCCCCCGATGCCGGGCGTTTCGTTTCTGAACAATTTCCGATCCTGTTTCGGAACAATTTCCGATCCTGACGGATCAGGACAGTTTCCGGTCCTGCTGGACCGGATGACGCTCTACCGCCCCTGCGCGGCGAGCAGGGCGAGATATTCCCACACCATCGTCGCCCCGGCGAGCGCGGTGATCTCGCTGACATCATAGGCCGGCGCGACCTCGACGAGATCCATCCCCACGAAATCGATCCCGCCGAGCCGGCGCAGCAGCGCCTGCGCCTGCCACGAGGCCAGCCCGCCGATCTCCGGCGTGCCGGTGCCCGGCGCGAAGGCGGGATCGAGACAGTCGATATCGAAGCTGAGATAGGTCGCCCCCGTCCCCGCCACCGCGCGGATCCGCGCGGCGACGCGCTCCACCCCCTGCTCGTGGACGTCCTGCGCCGAGAGGATCGTCACCCCCTGCGCCAGCGTCCAGTCATGCGCCTCGTTGAGCAGCGGCGAACGGATGCCGATCTGGATCATCCGGCGCGGATCGACCAGCCCCTCCCTCAGCGCGTGGTAGAACACCGAGCCGTGGCTGTAGGCCTGGCCGAAATTCTCCGCCCAGGTATCGGCATGGGCGTCGAAATGCACGAGGCCGACCGGCCCGCCCCGCGCCTTCGCCAGCGCGCGCAGCAGCGGCAGGGTGATGCCGTGCTCGCCGCCAAGCGCGACCAGATGCCCGATTGAGCCCGCCTGCGCCTCGATCAGCGCGAGACTGCCCGGCAGATCGCCGAGGGCGATGGCGAAATCCCCGGCATCGGCGAGGTCCATGTCATCGACCATGACGCGGAAATGCGGATGATGATTCCCCGCCAGCATCCGCGAGGCGACGCGGATCGCCGCCGGGCCGGACCGCGTGCCCGCCCGGTTGGTCACGCCGAGATCGAGCGGAATGCCCGCCACCACAAGGGCCGCATCGCGCCCCCGGCGATCGAGCCCGAGAAAGGTCGGAAATGTCGCGAAGGTCGGCGCGTCGCTGCCCTGAACCTGTGTCATGGGCAGAGGCTAACAGCTGGCCTTCCGGTCCGCTACCTGGAGCCCATTCCGATCCATCAGGATCGGATGTCGTGCTCTAGTCGAGCCGCGGCTCGATCCGCCGGGGCGACACGCCGCGCGGCGCGGCCGGGCGGGGCTGCGGCATCTCGCGGCCGATCGGCGCGCGCGGCGCCGGCCGCATGGTCTCGGCCGGAAGCGGCGGCGGCGGTGGCGGCGGTGCGGCGGCGGCCGGGCGGCGAACCGTGCGCTCATAGCCCCCCGCCGCGCGCGGCAGCGGATCGTAGACCCCCTCATCCACCGTGACGCCGCGCAGCGGCTCGGGCAGGCGCATGGTCAGGATGCGCAGCTCCTCCTGCACCTGTTCGAGCTGCTCCTCGATCGCCTCCAGCCGGGATTTCACGCCGAACACCGAGAACGGCATCGCCAGCATCGCCAGCGCGTAAAGCAGGCCGACCAGCAGCAGCACGAGCCCGAGCCAGGACGGCATCCAGGCCGGCAGGGAGAACGGCAATGTCATGGACGCTATTTACCGGCGCTTCCCCCCGCCTCGCAAGCCTTGCCGCGCGGCGCGGTGGGAGCCTTGCCTGCCACCCGCCGCGCGGACATAACAGGCATCGAGAAAACGGGAGGGCTCATGGCTTCGGATCTGGACATCGCGCGCGCGTCACGCCTGCGCCCGATCGGCGACATCGCGGCCACCGCCGGCATACCGGCGGAGGCGCTCATCCCTTACGGCCACCACAAGGGCAAGGTGGATGGCGGCTTCATCCGCTCCCTCGAAGACCGGCCTGACGGCGCGCTGGTCCTCGTCGCCGGCATCAGCCCGACACCGGCGGGCGAGGGCAAGACGACGACCTCGATCGGCCTCGGCGATGCGCTGCGCGCCGCCGGCGCCAAAACGATGATCGCCCTGCGCGAGCCCTCGCTCGGCCCCTGCTTCGGCCAGAAGGGCGGGGCCACCGGCGGCGGCCGTGCCCAGATCGCGCCGATGGAGGAGATCAACCTTCATTTCACCGGCGATTTCCACGCCATCACCAGCGCCAACAACCTGCTCGCCGCCCTGCTCGACAACCACGTCTACTGGGGCAACGAGCTTGGCATCGATCCCCGCCGGATCGCCTTCCGCCGCGCCATCGACATGAACGACCGCGCCCTCCGCCAGACGGTTCTCGGCCTGGGCGACGGCGCGAACGGCGCTGCCCGCGAGCAGAAATTCGACATCACCGTCGCCTCCGAGGTGATGGCGATCTTCTGCCTCGCCCGCGATCTCGACGACCTGCAACGCCGCCTCGCCCGCATCGTCGTCGCCGAGCGGCGGGACGGCTCGCCCGTCACCCCGGCCGATCTCAAGGCGGTCGGCGCCATGGCCGCCCTGCTGCGCGACGCGCTGCAACCCAACCTGGTCCAAACGCTGGAAGGCACGCCGGCGCTGGTCCATGGCGGGCCCTTCGCCAACATCGCCCATGGCTGCAACTCGGTCATCGCCACCCGCACCGCGCTCAAGCTGGCGGACATCGTGGTGACCGAGGCCGGGTTCGGCGCCGATCTCGGCGGCGAGAAATTCCTCGACATCAAGTGCCGGCAGGCCGGGCTCGCCCCCTCCTGCGCCGTCGTCGTCGCGACGATCCGGGCGCTGAAAATGCACGCCGGCGTGGCCAAGGCCGATCTCGGCGCCGAGAATCCCGGCGCGGTCGCGCGCGGTGCCGCCAATCTGCGCCGCCACGTCGCCGCCATGCGCGCCTTCGGCCTGCCGGTGATCGTCGCGATCAACGGCTTCGTCACCGATACCGAGGCCGAGCGCGACGCCCTGCGCGCCGCCCTCGACGAGGATGGCGGCGCGCGGGTCTGCTTCTGCACCCATTGGGCCGATGGCAGCGCCGGCGCGGCCGATCTCGCCCAGGCGGTGATGGAGGCGATCGCGGCGAAATCCGCCCGGTTCGCCCCGCTCTACCCGGACGACATGAAACTGCCGCACAAGCTGCGCACCATCGCCCAGCGCATCTACGGCGCCGACGACATCGAACTGTCGCCGCTGGCGGCCAAGCGCCTCGCCCGGTTCGAGGCGCAGGGTCATGGCCACCTGCCGGTCTGCATCGCCAAGACGCAATACAGCTTCACCGCCGACCCCGACCGTCGCGGCGCGCCCACCGGCTTCACCGTGCCGATCCGCGATGCCCGCCTCTCCGCCGGCGCCGGCTTCGTGGTCGCCCTGGCCGGCGATGTCATGACCATGCCCGGCCTGCCGCGCATCCCCGCCGCCGAGGCGATCGGGCTCGACCCCGATGGCGCGATCCATGGGCTTTTCTAGAGCACGTTCCGATCCATCAGGATCGGATGTCGTGCCCTATCTTGTTGATAACCAGAGCATACAGCCCCCATGAACACGCCGAACCCGCCCCACCCCACCCCGCCGGCCGCCGCGCGCAAGCCGGTCCGCATCGAGCAGCTCGGCCGGGTGCGGACCGATGACTACGCCTGGCTGCGCGATGCCAACTGGCAGGCGGTGCTGCGCGACCCCGCCGCCCTCGATCCCGAGATCCGCGCCCATCTCCTCGCCGAGAACGCCTATACCGACGCCGTGCTCGCCGGCACCAGGGACCTGCAGGCGACGCTGCTCGCCGAAATGAAGGGCCGGATCAAGGACGATGACTCGACCGTGCCCGCGCCGCACGGCGCGTACGCCTATTACCGCCGCTACGATCCCGGCGCCGAGCACCCGGTCATCGCCCGCACGCCGCGCGCCGGCGGCGCCGAACAAATCCTGCTCGACCTGCCGGCGCGCGCGAAGGGCCACGCCTTCTTCTCCGCCCCGGCGGTCGCGCACAGCGAAGATCACCGCCTGCTTGCATGGGCGGAAGACACGCAAGGCTCGGAAGTCTACCGCATCCATGTCCGCGTGATCGAAACCGGCGCCGAGCCCGCCCCGCCGATCGAATCCTGCAGCGGCGATTTCACCTTTTCCCCCTGCGCGCGCTTCATCTTCTGGGTGTTCCGCGACGATCACGGCCGGCCGACCAAAATCTTCCGCCGCGCCCTGGCCGATGGCAGCGACACACTGGTCTACGCCGAGCCCGATCCCGGCTTCTTCCTCGGCGTCGAGACCAGCCTGTCCGGCGGCTCCATCCTCGTCTCCGCCGGCAACCAGGACACCAGCGAGGTCTGGCGCATCCCCGGCAACGACCCGACCGCGCCGCCCGCGCTCATCGCCCCCCGCGAGCCGGGCCTGCGCTACGATGTCGAGGATGCGGGCGACCGTCTGATCATCCGCACCAATGCCGACGGCGCGGTGGATTTCAAGCTGGTCGAGGCGCCGCTCGATACCCCGCTCGACGCCCCGCTCGACTCCCTGGGCCGTGCGCACTGGCGCGACCTCGTGCCGCACCGGCCGGGCCGCTACCTCGTCGGCGCCTTCGCGCTGAAACACCACATCGTCCGGCTCGAACGGATCGAGGCGAACACCCGCATCATCGTCGCCCCGCGCGATGGCGGCGCCGAATGGGAGATCGCGCAGGACGAGCCGGCCTATGTGCTGCGCGCCGAATCCGGCCTCGAATACGACACCGGGACGATCCGCTACGTCTATTCCTCGCCCACCACGCCGCGCCAGACCTTCGACTACGATCTGGCCACCCGCACGCCGATCCTGCGCAAGACCCAGGACATCCCCTCCGGCCACGACCCCGCGCGCTACGAAACACGGCGCATCGACGCCATGGCGGCCGATGGCGCGTCGATCCCGGTGACGGTGCTGATGCGCCGCGGCCAGGCGCTGGACGGCGCGGCTCCGCTGCTGCTCTACGGCTATGGCGCCTATGGCATCCCGATGGAGCCGTGGTTCCGCACCTCGATCCTCTCGCTGGTCGATCGCGGCTGGATCTTCGCCATCGCCCATGTCCGCGGCGGCACCGAGAAGGGCTGGAACTGGTTCCTCGGCGGCCGCGCCGCGCACAAGATGAACAGCTTCACCGATTTCACCGCCGCCGCCGAGGCGCTGATCGGGGGCGGCTATGCGCGGGCGGGGAACATCGTCGCCCAGGGCGGCTCGGCCGGCGGGCTGCTGGTCGGCGCCGCCTTCACCATGCGGCCGGATCTCTGGGCCGGGGTGATCGCCGAGGTGCCTTTCGTCGACGTGCTGAACACGATCTCCGACGACACACTCCCCCTCACCCCGCCGGAATGGCCGGAATGGGGCAACCCGATCACCGATCCCGCCGCCTATGACACGATCGCCGCCTATTCGCCCTACGACAATCTCGCCCCCCGCGCCTATCCGCCGATCCTGTGCACCGGCGGCCTGTCCGACCCGCGGGTGACCTATTGGGAGCCGGCGAAATTCATCGCCCGCCTGCGCGCGCTCGCCACCGGCCCGGCGCCGGCGCTGCTCAGGATCGACATGGAGGCCGGCCATGCCGGCGCCGCCGGCCGGTTCGACGCGCTGAAACAGACCGCGCTGAACTACGCCTTCGCGCTCTGGTCGGTCGGCGCCGGCTGATTCAGAGCATCATCTGATCAGATGGAGCCATCTGATCAGATAAAGATGCTCTGTTTATCAATGTGGTGGAGCACAACATCCGATCCGAAAGGATCGGCTACCGCTCCAGCCGCCAGACCGGCTCCTTCAGCGTCTCGATGAACGCCTCGTGCGCGGCCAGTTCCGCCGCACTCGCGACGATCGGGCGCGGCGTGCGCGGCCCCTCGCTGCGATATTCGACGAGGCGGATCGTGCTCTCGGCGGCAAGGTCGAGCCCGCGCTGCCGCCCGCCGGTCAGCTCGACATAAACCTCCGCGAGCAGCTTGCAGTCGAGCAGCGCGTTATGGGTGGTGCGGGCGGAGAGATCGATGCCGAAGCGCCGGCACAGCGCGTCGAGCGAGTTCGGCATCCCCGGAAAGCGCTGCTTGGCCAGCGCCAGCGTGTCGATCATCCGCGCCCTGTCGAGGGCGGCGCGGCCGATGCGGGCGAATTCGGCGTCGAGAAAGCCGAAATCGAACGGCGCGTTATGCGCGACCAGGCTGTCCTCGCCAAAGAACGCCAGCAATTCGGCGGCGATCTCGGCGAATTTCGGCTTGCCGGAGACATCCGCGCTGGTCATGCCATGCACCCGGCTCGCCTCGGCGGGAATGTCGCGCTCGGGGTCGATCAGCGTGTGGAACACCTTGCCGGTCGGCAGGTCGTTCCAAAGCTCGATCGCCGCGACCTCGATCACCCGGTCGCCGCCGAGCGGCTCCAGCCCCGTCGTTTCGGTATCGAACAGCACCGCGCGCGCCATCGCCGTTCCCTCCCTCGCTCTAGAGCATCATCCGATCAGATGGAATCATCTGGTCGGATAAAGATGCTCGACTTATCAATATGATAGAGCACTACATCCGATCCAATCTGATCGGATGATGCTCTAGCCGGCGAACACCACCGTCTTGCTGCCGCTGATGAACACCCGCCGCTCCAGATGGCCGAGCACCGCGCGCGCCAGCACCCGGCGCTCGATGTCGCGCCCCTTGCGCACCAGCGCCTCCGGCGTGTCGCCATGCGAGATGCGCTCGACATCCTGCTCGATGATCGGTCCCTCGTCGAGCGCGGTGGTGACGTAATGCGCCGTCGCCCCGATCAGCTTCACCCCGCGCGCATAGGCCTGGTGATAGGGCTTGGCCCCCTTGAAGCCGGGCAGGAAGGAATGGTGGATGTTGATGCAGCGCCCGGCCAGCTTCGCCACCAGCCCGTCCGACAGAACCTGCATGTAGCGCGCGAGGATGGCGAGTTCGGTGCCGCTCTCGCGCATCAGCCGCCACACCTCGGCCTCCTGCTCCATCTTGGTATCCGGCGCGATCGGCAGATGATGGAAGGGAATCCCTTCGAGATCGAGGTGGGCGTAGCTCTCGCGCGGATGGTTGGCGATCACGCCGACAATGTCCATCGGCAGCTCGCCGATCCGCTGCCGATAGACCAGGTCCACCAGGCAATGATCGAACCGCGAGACGAGGATCATCGTCCGCATCCGGTGCCCGCTGGGAATAATTTCCCATTCCATCCCGAACTCGCGCCCCACCGCGGCGAATTCCGCCTCCAGCCCCGACGCAGGAGCGTCGCCCACTGGGGCAAACACCACGCGCATGAAGAAGCGCCCGCTCGCCCGGTCGTCGAATTGCTGCGCCTCGCGGATGTCCTGCCCGTGCGCGTGCAGGAAATGGCCGACGGCGCCGACAATGCCGGGCCGGTTGCGGCAGGAAAGGGTCAGGATGGAGCTCATGCGGTTCGGTCTCTCCGGAGTGCGATGGTCGCCGCCGGGCCGCCCTTGGCGCCGGCACGCTCCTTCCCTATCAACATGGGCGCAGCACGCAAGCAGCGCGGAGGAAAACACCCATGGCCGCCACCATCACCTATGTCTTCACCAGCCATTCCCCCTGGACCTATCTCGGCCATGCCGCCTTTCTCGACATCGCCCGCCGCCACGGCGCGACGGTGGAGTATCGCCCGGTGCCGCTCGGCGCGATCTTCGCCGAAACCGGCGGCCAGCCGCTGGCCAAACGCCACCCGGTCCGCCAGCACTACCGTCTGCTCGAACTGCAACGCTGGCGCGCCCGCCGCGGCCTCGCGCTCAACTTGCATCCGCAATTCTTCCCGGTGGACCCGGCGCTGGCGGATCGTCTGGCCATCGCCATCGTGGACGCCGGCGGCGACCCCGACCCGTTCCTCCGCCGCGTCTTCGCCGCGGTCTGGACCGAGGACCGCAACCTCGCCGATCCCGCGACCATCGCCGACCTCGCCGCCGCATCCGGCATCGCGCCCGAACTCCAGGCCCGCGCCGGCACCCCGGAAATCGCCGCCGCCTACCAGCGAAACCGCGAGATCGCCGAGGCCGCCGGCGTGTTCGGCGCGCCCTCCTACATCCTGAACGGCGAGCTGTTCTGGGGCCAGGACCGGCTCGACCTGCTGGACGACGCGCTGGCCACCGGCCGCCCGCCCTATACGGCCTGAACTGCCGGTGCCGTCAGCTACCACGGCACCGCCTGAACTGCGGGTGCCGTCAGCTACCACGGCACCGCCTCGCCGCGATGGTCGAAAAACCCGCCGCTCTCGGCTGGGGTAAGCCGGTCGATCACCGCCAGCAGCCGCGCCGCCGCCACCTCCGGCGTCTGCACGTCGAGCCCGCTGGCGGCGAAGGGGGACGAAAGCCCCGTCGCTACCGTGCCCGGATGCAGCGCGACGCAGATCGCCGCCTGCGACCGCCGCGCCAGCTCCACCGCGGCCGTCCGCACGAACTGGTTCAGCGCCGCCTTCGACGCGCGATAGCCATACCACCCGCCGAGCCGGTTATCGCCGATGCTGCCGACCCGCGCCGACAGCGTGGCGAACACCGCCCGCCCCTCGCGCGGCAAGGCCGGCAACAGATGCTTCATCAGCAGCGCCGGGCCGATCGCGTTCAGCGCGAAGCTGCGGGCGAGGCGGGCCGCGTCCAGCTCGCGCAGGCTCTTCTCCGGCATCTGTGCCGCATCGTGCAGGAAGCCGGTCGCATCGATCGCGAGGCGAATGGCGCCCCGCGCCGCCACCGCCCGCACCGCGTCGGCAATGCTGGCCTCATCGAGCAGGTCGAATCGCGGCGCGCTGCCCCGCCCGAGCCCGATCACCGCGGCGAAGCGCGGATCGCCCGCAAGGGCCGCCACCAGCGCGCCGCCGATGCCGCCGCCCGCGCCGAACACCACCGCCACATCGTCCCGTCCCGTTCCGTCCATGATATCCCTCCGCTCTGCACCGGATATGGCGCGGAACCGCCGGCGCGAAACCGCCCCTTGCCGCCGGCGCCGCTTCATGATCGAAACAGTCCATGATCCTTTCCGGCCACGCACGCCTCGCCGGGGTGATCGGCTATCCGGTCGCCCATTCCCGCTCGCCCCGCCTGCACGGCACCTGGCTCGAACGCCACGGGATCGACGGCGCCTATCTCCCGCTCGCCATCGCCCCGGACGATTTCGCCGCCTGCGTCGCCGCCCTGGCGAAAATGGGTTTCGCCGGGGCCAACGTGACGATCCCGCACAAGGAAGCCGCCTTCGCCGTGTGCGACCGCGTGGCCGACAGCGCGCGGCGCGCCGGCGCGGTGAACACGCTCGTCTTCACGCCGACGGGGATCGAGGGCGCGAATACCGACGGATCGGGCTTTCTCGCCAATCTGCGCGCCCATGGCGTCGATCCCGCCGCCGGCCCGGCGCTGGTGCTCGGCGCCGGCGGGGCCGCGCGGGCCATCGCCACCGCATTGCAGGATGCGGGGGCGGCGGTCACGCTATGCAACCGCTCGCCCGCGCGCGCGGCGGCGCTGGCGCGGGAATTCGGCCTCGCCCATCTCCCGTGGGAGGCGCGGGCTGAGGCGCTGGCGGACCACGCGCTGGTGGTCAACACGACCTCGCTCGGCATGGCCGGGCATCCGGCGCTCGAACTCGATCTCGCCCGCGCCGCCCCCGGCATGGCGGTGGCGGACATCGTCTATGTCCCGCTGGAAACCAGGCTGCTGGCCGAGGCCCGGGCGCGCGGCCTCGTCGCGGTCGAGGGGCTGGGGATGCTGCTGCACCAGGCGGTGCCGGGCTTCGCCGCGTGGTTCGGCGTCACCCCGGTGGTGGACGATGCGCTCTACCGCGCCGTCGCTTCCGACCTGATGGGATGAAGATCATCGGCCTCACCGGCGGGATCGGGATGGGGAAATCGACCGTCGCCGGGATCTTCCGCCGCCGTCGCGTGCCGGTGTTCGATGCCGATGCCACGGTGCGCGCGCTCCAGGCGCCGGGCGGGGCGGCGCTTGCGCCCATCGCCGCTTCGTTTCCCGGCGTGGTGCGCGCCGGCGTGCTCGACCGCGCCGCCCTGCGCGCGCATGTGCTGGCCGATCCCGCCGCGCGGCGCCGCCTGGAAGCGATCATGCACCGCATGGTGCGGGAAGCTGAGAAAAAATTCCTGGCCGCCGCCCGCAGGCGCGGCGCCCGCGCGGTGCTGCTCGACATTCCGCTGCTGTTCGAAACCGGCGGCGAGGCGCGGGTCGATCTGGCGCTCACCGTCTCCGCCCCGCGCGCGGTGCAGATCGCGCGGGTGCTGCGCCGCGGCCTGCCCCGCACGGAAATCGAGCGGATCATCGCCCTGCAAATGCCGGATGCCGAAAAACGCCGCCGCGCCGATGCGGTGATCGCCACCGGCCTGTCCCGCCATCACACGGTGCGGCGCGTCCGCCAGCTGATGGCGGCGCTTGTATTCCCGCCCCCAACCGGCCAGCCAGCCGGCCGGCCGTTCCGCCAGAAATTCAGCCGGCCATTCAGCCGGCGGCGGCGATGATCCCGCAGAGCTGCGGATAGATTTCGTTCGCCCAGCGCGAGCCGGAGAACACGCCGTAATGGCCGACGCCGAGCTGGAGGTGGTTGCGCTTCTGCGCCGGTTTCAGCCCGGTGCAGAGATCGAGTGCCGCGATCGACTGGCCGGGCGGGCAGATATCGTCACGCTCGCCCTCGACGGTGAAGACCGATGTCTGGTCGATCGCCGCCGGCCGCACCATCTGGCCGCGCCAGCTCAGCTGGCCGCGCGGCAGGTCGTGCCGCTGGAACACGCGCTCGACGGTTTCGAGATAGAATTCCGCCGTCAGGTCCATCACCGACTGGTATTCGTCGTAGAATTTGCGATGCGCCGCCTCGCTCGCGTCATCCTCGGTGACGATGGCGCGGAACTGGCGCAGATGCGCGCCGATATGCCGGTCGAGATTCATCGACACGAAGGAGGCGAGCTGCACGAACCCGGGATAGACCGCCCGCCCCGCGCCGGCGAAGCGGCTCGGCACGGTGGTGATCAGGTTCTTGCGGAACCAGGCGATATCGCGGGTCTTGGCGAGTTCGTTGACCTTCGAGGGGTTGCGCCTGGTATCGATCGGCCCGCCCATCAGCGTCATGCTGCGCGGCGTCGCCGGATCGCCGGCCTCGGCCATCAGCGCGGTCGCGGCGAACACCGCCACCGCCGGCTGGCAAACGGCAACCACATGCGCGCCCGGCCCCAGCTCGCGCAGGAAATCCATGATATGCGCCACGTATTCGTCGAAGCCGAAGCGCCCGGCCCCCAGCGGAACGTCGCGCGCGTTCTTCCAGTCGGTGATGAACACGTCGTGATCCTGCAACATGACCTCGACGGTATTGCGCAGCAGGGTCGCGAAATGGCCCGAGAGCGGGGCGGCGATCAGCACGCGCGGCCCCGGTGCTGCCATGTCCTTGCGGAAATGCAGCAGGTCGCCGAAGGGCGTGCCGGTCACCACCGTCTCGGTGACGGCGACATCCCGCCCGCCGGCGCGCACGCGGACGATGCCGAATTCCGGCCGCTTGTGGGAGATGCCGCTATTGCCGAAAATCTCCAGCGCCGCCCGCGCGGCCACCGGCAGGCTGGGAATGCCGAAGGGTGGCTCCATCAGCTCGAACAGCGGCAGCATCGTGCGCGCCGCCATGCGCAAGGGGGCCAGGAGATCGTCCTGAGTCTGGTAGATGTCATACATCATGGGCGCAAACCGCCTTTCTCGTCACGCCACTCTGGCGCCGAAAATATCAATGTTCCGTAAATGAATTCAGAAAGACGGGCGCGGGCCTCCCGTTCGTCCGGCACAAGCCAGCACCGCATCAGCGCGAAACCCCTGTTCTGCCCCTGCCGTGCCATGCGTCAGGTGCGTTGTGTAACATTCTCTTTACAATATGGGCGAGTTCTCAGGAAAAAGAAAGCGCTATCATCGCCCACCGCCCCGCAGCCCGTGCAGCGCCCGCCGCAGCGGCCCGAGCGCGCGCCACATCCGGCTGCGCTCGATCGTTTCGGCGTGACGCCGCGCCGCCGCTGCCGCCTCGCCCGCCGTCGCCGCCCGCTCCTCCAGCGCCGCCATCTCGCGCCGCAGCCGGCCGATCTCGCGGTTCAGCGCCGCGCGGTCGAGCCGTTCGAGCGTTGCGTCATGCCCGCCAGCACCCACCCGCACCTTCGCCGGATCGGCGATGCGCGCATGCGCCGCCTGCGCCGCCGCCAGATCCACCTGCGGCGGCAGCAGCGGCGCGAGGGTGCGGTAGAGATAGGCCGAATCCTCGATCAGCCGGGGGAAGGACACCATCACCACCTTCACCTCCGCCGCCACCAGCCGCTCCAGCAAATGATGAAAGCCGAGGGCCAGCACCCGCGCCTGGTCGAGCGGATGCAGCGAATACACCACCCCGCCCGGCGTCACCCCCCGATGCGCCCAGGGCTTGTCCATCACCAGCGGCCAGTCGGGCTCGGCCGCCATGTTCTGCAATTCGAGGATGGTCCGGCTCGCCGCCGCATCGGCGAGATCGCGCATCGGCACGATCACGCCATCGAGCACGATCCCCGGATCGGCCAGCACCTGGTCGATGAATTCCGTCACCCAGGGCGATTTGACGACATAGGGCATGTCCGCGTCCAGCGCCGGCAGCGGCAGGTTCTCGGCCCCGGCATTGGCCTCCTCGTTCCACGCGGCATGTTCGCCGAAACGGGAGAAATGCGTCTCCATCCCCAGCTCGGCGAGCCAGCGCACGAGGAACGAGGTGCCGCTCCGCCCGGTGCCGGCGATCAACAGATGGTGCTTCGGCGGGTTCGTTGCGTTCATGCACATGATCGTGCCGGGACTGCGCCGCGCGATCAAGCCGCGCCCGTCAAGCTGCGATCGGGCGTGATGGCGGCAATGCCGCCGCCCCCCGTCGCCAGCGCCGCCGATTTGCGGTAGGTCACGCCACCATGGCCTATACTGTAAAGGAAATCTTTCCCACCCTGCAGGGCGAGGGGCGCAATGCCGGCCGCGCCGCGGTGTTCTGCCGCTTCGCCGGGTGCAATCTGTGGTCCGGCCGGGAACAGGACCGCGCGGGCGCGGTCTGCCGCTTCTGCGACACCGATTTCGTCGGCACCGACGGTCCGGGCGGCGGCCGCTTCGCCGATGCCGCCGGCCTCGCCCGCGCCATCGCAGCCGCCTGGCCCGCCGCTTCCACCCGCGACGCGCTCGTCGTCTTCACCGGCGGCGAACCCCTGCTCCAGCTCGACGCGCCGCTGATCGAAGCGGTGCACGATTCCGGCTTCGAAATCGCGGTCGAGACCAACGGCACGATCGAACCGCCACCGGGCATCGACTGGCTCTGCGTCAGCCCCAAGGCAGGAGCCGACCTCGTGGTCCGCCAGGGATCGGAGCTGAAACTGGTCTATCCGCAGCCCGAAGCCGCCCCGGAGCGCTTCGCCGGGCTCGATTTCGCGCATTTCCTGCTCCAGCCGATGGACGGGCCGGACCGCGCGGCCAACACGCGCGCCGCGATCGATTACTGCCTCGCCCATCCGCAATGGCGCCTGTCGATGCAGACCCACAAATATCTCGGCATCCCCTGACCATGTACGAAATCACCAAGGAATTCCGCTTCGAGGCGGCCCACACGCTGAACCGGCAGATCGCCACCGAGGCGAGCCGCCGCATCCACGGCCATTCCTACCGCGCCACGGTCACCCTGCGCGGCGCGCCGGATGCGAGCGGCATGCTGATGGATTTCGGCAGGCTCGGCCAGCACCTCGCCGCGATCCGCGACGCGCTCGACCACCGCTTCCTCGACGACGTGGACGGCCTCGGCCCGGCGACGCTGGAAAACCTCGCCCGCTTCATCTGGGCGCATCTCGCCCCTGCCTGCCCCGGCCTTGCCCGCGTCGCCGTGTTCCGCGATTCCGAAGGCGAATCCTGCGCCTACAGCGAATAGGATAAAATTCCGCGAACCGGAGATGCGCACCGCATGAGCGAAACCAACGCCTATGGCCAGATCGTCGGCGCGCCCGTCCCCGGCTGGACGCCGCGCCCGCTCCCCGACGCCGCCGGCTTCGAGGGGCGCTATTGCCGGCTGGAACGGCTGGACCCCGCCCGCCACGGCGCCGGCCTGATCGCCGGGTTCCGCGCCGCACCGGACGAGCGGGACTGGACCTGGTGGCGCACCGCCCGGCCGGCGGACGAGGCCGCCTACCGCGACTATGTCGAGTCCATGGCCGCACCCCCCGGCCGCATCGCCTATGCCATCATCGAGGCGGCAAGCGGCCAGCCCGCCGGCCACGCCGCCTTCATGAACATCGCCGCGGCGAACGGCACGCTCGAACTCGGCTCGATCAACTTCACGCCGCTGCTCCAGCGCCACCGTGCCGGCACCGAGGCGCTGTTCCTGATGCTCCGCCACGCCTTCGACGACCTGGGCTACCGGCGGGTGGAATGGCAGTGCAACAGCCTGAACCAGCCCTCCCGCGCCGCTGCCCTGCGCCTCGGCTTCACCTTCGAGGGCGTCTTCCGCGAGAACGCCGTCACCCAGGGCCGCAACCGCGACACCGCCTGGTTCTCGATCATCGCCCCCGAATGGCCCGACCGCCGCGCGGCGCTCGCATCCTGGCTGGCACCCGGCAATTTCGACGAGGCCGGACGCCAGCGCCGCAGCCTCGCCTCGTTCCGTACATGAAACATCGATAACTGGTTGATTTCCATCATGGACAGTCTCGCCAAACCGGTCCAGAGTGATGAGGAACCCGATCGGCGAAACGCCAGATCCAGAGGGAGGAAAACAGAATGTCTCGAATCGCACTCGTTACCGGCGGCACGCGTGGCATCGGCGCGGCCATCAGCGTCGCGCTGAAGGCAGCCGGCCGTACCGTCGTTGCCACCTATGCCGGCAACCAGGCGGCGGCCGAGAATTTCACCGCCGTTCACGGCATCGAGACGGTGAAGTTCGATGTCGGCGATTTCGAGCAGACCATCGAGGCCATCGGCCGCCTGACCAGCCGCCTCGGCCCGATCGAGGTTCTCGTCAACAATGCCGGCATCACCCGCGACGCCACCCTCGCGCGCATGACCCGCGACATGTGGGACGCGGTGATCGACACCAATCTCGGCTCCTGCTTCAATCTCTGCAAGGCGACGTTCGACGGGATGAAGGAGCGCAAGTTCGGCCGCATCGTGAATATCGGCTCGATCAACGGCCAGGCCGGCCAGTACGGCCAGGTCAACTACGCCGCCGCGAAATCGGGCATTCACGGCTTTACCAAGGCGCTCGCCCAGGAAGGTGCGCGCTTCGGCATCACCGTCAACGCCATCGCCCCCGGCTATGTCGATACCGACATGGTGCGCGCGGTGCCGCCGGAAGTGCTTGAGAAGATCATCGCGAAAATCCCGGTCGGCCGCCTCGGCCATGCCGAGGACATCGCCCGCGGCGTGGTCTTCCTAACCGCCGACGAGGCCGATTTCATCACCGGCTCGACCCTGTCGATCAACGGCGGCCAGCACATGTACTAGTGTCCTGCCCCTGAAATTCGTGGGTGAATTTCAGGGACAAGCAGGCCACTAAACTATTGTTTTTTCTAGTGTCCACTGTGAACCTGAAATCCGATGGATTTCAGATTCGGGACACTGGAGCATCATCCGATCAGATGGAATCATCTGATCGGATAAAGATGCTCTGACACCCCGCTCCGGCCCCGGTTTTTATTCCAGGGCCGGATGGGAATTCCGTCCTACTGAATTGTTTCCTGCCGTTTGGAATTATTTCCTACGGTCGAGGAAGCGAGCGATCCCTTCCCGCGCCGAAGCATCCTGCATGTTGCAGGCCATCGCCTCGCCCGCCACGTCATAGGCGTCGGCGATGCCAAGCTCGATCTGCCGGTAGAACTGCGCCTTGCCGATGGCGAGGGCGGCGCGCGGCTTGGCGAGAATCTGCTCCACACGCCGCGCCACCGCGTCGTCCAGCCCGTCATCCGGTGCGACCTCGTTGATCAGGAAGCGCCGCGCCGCCTCGGCGGCATCGATCATCTCGCCGGTGAACAGCATCTCCAGCGCCGCCTTGCGCGGCACCGCGCGGGCAAGGGCGACACTCGGCGTCGAGCAGAACAGGCCGAGATTGATACCCGAAACCGCGAAACGCGCGCTCGCCGCCGCCACCGCAAGGTCGCAACTCGCCACCAGCTGGCAGCCCGCCGCCGTCGCCACCCCCTGAACCCGCGCGATCACCGGAACCGGCAGGCGCTGCAAGCCGAGCATCACCGCGGTGCAGCGCGCGAACAGGTCGCGATGCGCGTCCGCCGCCTCGCGCGCGATCATCTCCCGCAAATCGTGCCCGGCGCAGAAGGCGCGGCCCGCCGCCGCCAGCACCACCACCCGCGCATCCGCATCCGCCGCGATCGCGCCGATCGCCGCATCGAGGGCAGCGAGCAATTCGTCCGACAGCGCATTGAAACTCGCCGGCCGGTTGAGCGTGAGCGTGACCACGCCCCGCGAATCCCGCCCGATCAGCAACGGCGCGTCCAGCGTGCCGGAAACCTGCGTGTCCATCTCGTCTCCTTGCTTTTAGAGCACTTTCCGATCCGATTGGATCGGATGTAGTGCTCTATCTTGTTGATAAATAGAGCATCTTTATCCGATCAAATGATTCCATCTGATCGGATGATGCTCTAGAATCAGCCGCTCGCCGCCTGCGCCACCTTCTCCGCCAGCCGCGCCGGCGCTTCGGACAGGCGGTCGAATTCATGCACGAAACTCCCGAGCCCCACGGTCTGCGACCGCAATTCGACCGCGAGCCCATGCAGCTCCGCCGCCGGCAGCAACGCCTCGGTGTCGTCCCAACCCGTCCAGCCCGGCCGCTCGGCATAGCCGAGAATCTGCCCGCGCCGCCCGGTCAGCAGCCGCTGCACCCCGGCGGTGAAGGCGTTCGGCGCGCTGACCCTGATCCGGTGGATCGGCTCCAGCAGCACCGGCTCGGCCTTCGCCAGCGCCTCCGCCATGCCCGCCCGCGTCGCCGCGCGGAACGCCATGTCCGAACTGTCTACCGCGTGGAACCCGCCATCGACCAGCGTCACCGCGACATCCACCACCGGATGGCCGAACGGCCCGCGCCGCATCGCCTCCTCCGCCGCATCGGCCACCGCGGCGATATACTGCTTCGGCACCGCGCCGCCGACGATGCGGTCGGCAAAGGCGAAACCCTCGCCCCGCGCGCGCGGCGCGATCTCCAGCGTGACATCGGCGAACTGGCCATGCCCGCCGGTCTGCCGCTTCAGCCGCGCATGCTCGCGCACCGCCCGGCGGATCGTCTCGCGGAACGCGACGCGCGGCCGCGCCGTCCGCACCGCAACCCCCGCGAGCTGCTCCAGCCGCTCCACCGCACTGCCGAGATGAAGCTCGCCCAGCCCGGCCAGCCGCGTCTCGCCGCTTTCGGGATCGCGCGCGAGGCGGAGCGCCGTGTCCTCCTCCAGCAGTTTTTCGAGCCCGCCGGCGAGCTTGACGTCATCGCGCCGGTCCGCGGCCGCGATCGCAACCTCGTGCAGCGGCGGCGGGGCGGCGGGAAAGCCGAGATGCGGCGCCGCCTCGCCCAGCGCGAAGCCGGTCCCGATCCCTTCGAGCCGGCCAAGGGCGACGACATCGCCCGCCCCGGCCTCGGCGATGCGCTGCAACTCGCCCGCGGCAAAGCGCATCATCCCGCCGATCCGCACGCCGCTATGGCTGGTCCCGTCGCGCAGCGCCCCGCGCCAGACCCGGACGAAGGAAAGCTTGCCCGCCGCGCCGCGCCAGCTGGTGCGAAACACCTGCGCCAGCGCCGGCCCGTCGGGCGCGATGCCGTGCCGCGCCGCCGTGGTCGTCACCTCCGGCGCGTCGTGCCGCAGCGCCTTCCACAGCCGCAACACCCCATGCGCGTGCTCGGCCGCGCCGAACATCACCCCCGCCAGGCTGCCCGCCTCCATGTCCCGGCGGAAATGGCCGTAGAGCGATGCCGGGCTCGGCGCCGCGCCCTCGATCACCTGTTCGAGCAGCTCGTCGTCGCGGTCGGCAAGACTGTCGACCAGCGCGTCATGCGCCGCCTGCTCGGTCGCTTCCGCCGCCGCCGGCAGGCCGATCCGCTCCGAGGCGGCATCCGGCCGGTAGCGGAACGCCCGCTCGGACAGCAGGTCGACATAGCCGCTCACCCGCTCGCCCTCGCGCAGCGGCATCTGCCGGGCCACCAGCGGCACCGAAGTCTCCGCCTGCATCGCCGCCAGCAGCGCCTCGGCCGGCGCGCCCATCGCATCCACCTTGTTGACGAACACGAGGAACGGCACGCCCTGTTCCTCCAGCATCCGAAACACCGGCCGCAGCGCCAGCGCCCGCTCCGGGTCCGGCTCGGCGACGACGACCGCGAGATCCGCCACCGCCACCGCCGCCGCCGCCTCCTGCGCGAATTCCAGCGATCCGGGGCAATCCAGCAGCACCCAGCGCTCGCCGAGGAAGTCGCAATGCAAGGGTACGATCTCGCGGGTGGCGGGCGGCGCGCGCCCCGCGCGGCGAAGATTGCCCGCGACGGCGGACAGGGCGATGCTCAGCGTGCTCTTTCCGCTTCCCTGCGGCCCCAGCAGGGCGACGGCGCGCGGCCCGTGCGGGGCCGCTGCGTGGGCGGGGTCTTCCATGACACTGCTCTCCCGACGGGAGACAGTATTCGCCTTTTTCGTCCGGATTTGAACCGGAAAGTTGCACCAGAGCATCATCCGATCAGAGGGAGGCCTCCGATCGGATGAGGATACTCTGTCTTGTCAAGACGATAGGGAACATTCCGCCGCCCGCCCCGCTGGCGCGAGGGCGGGCGCGCGGCGCGGCCTCAATACCCCAGCGCGCAGCCATCCTTGCGCGGGTCGGACCCGCCGATCAGCACGCCGCGCCCGCGATCGATCCAGATCGCCTGGCCGCCGCCATGCGGCCGCGCATCCGGCCGGTCCTCGCGCACCACCTTGTGCCCGCGCGCGACCAGCCCTTCGAGGCTCGCCATCGGCACCGAGCGCTCCAGCTCCACCTGCCCGGCGAAGGGGAACACCCGCGGCAGGTCGAGCGCCTCCTGCACGTCGAGCCCGTACTGGCGCATGTTGGTCACCAGCCAGGACTGGCCCATCGGCTGGTAATGCCCGCCCATCACGCCGAATGGCATCACCGCCTCGCCGCCCTGGGTCGCCATGCCGGGGATGATCGTGTGCATCGGCCGCTTGCCAGGGGCGATGCAGTTCGGATGGCCGCGCTGGATGCGGAACCCCATGCCGCGATTGTGCAGCACCACGCCGGTATCCCCGGCGAGAATGCCCGAGCCGAAGCTCTCATAGGTCGAGTTGATGAACGAGCAGGCATTGCCGTCCTCGTCCACCACGCAGAGATAGACGGTGTCGCGATGCAGCGGCAGCGCCGTCTCGCCGGCGCGCGGCAGGTCCACCATCGCCCGGTCGTCGTGGATCAGCGCCCGCAGCCCGCCGAGATACGCGTCGCTGAGCAGATGCGACACCGGCACCTCCGCCTGGTCCGGGTCGGCCAGCAGCGCGTCGCGATCGCGGTAGACGAGGCGCGCCGCCTCGATATGCCGGTGCAGCCGGATCGGCCCCATCGGCCCGTCCGGCGCCGGGCCGAACCCTTCGAGAATGCCGAGCAGCATCAGCGCCAGCAGGCCCGAGCCGTTCGGCGGGCATTCCCAGATCGTCAGCCCGTCGAAATCGCGCTTGATGGGGGTGACGAATTTCGCCGCGGTCCGCCCGGCGGCGAAATCCGCCTCGGTATGCACCCCGCCGCGCGCCCGCAGCTCAGCCACGATCCCGGCGGCGACCGGCCCCTCGTAGAACGCCTTCGCCCCGTCCCTGGCGATCGCCCGCAGCGTGCGGGCAAGCTCGGGCTGGCGGAACATCGTGCCCGCGACCGGCGCGGCGCCGCCCGGCAGCAGGGCGGCGGCACCGCTGCGGCGCAGCTTGCCCTCGACCAGCTTCCAGTCGAACGCGACGCGCGGATGCACCGGATGCCCTTCCTCGGCATAGTGGATCGCCGGCGCCAGCGCGGCATCGAGCCCGCGCCGCCCATGCGCCGCCAGCAGCGTCTCCCATGCCGAGACCGCCCCCGGCACGGTGACGGCGTGCGGCGAGATATTGTCGAACTGCGTGATGCCCTGCTGCTCGAAATAATCGACCGTCGCCCCGGCCGGCGCGCGGCCCGAGCCGTTCAGCGCGATCACCTCGGGGCTGCCGGCCTTCTTGTAGAGGCAGAAACAATCGCCGCCGATGCCGGTCGAATGCGGCTCGATCACGCCGAGCACCGCCGCCGCCGTCACCGCCGCATCGAGGGCGTTGCCGCCCGCCCGCAGCGCATCGAGCGCGGCGAGGGTCGCCGCCGGCATCGAGGTCGCGGCCATCGCCCGCCCGGCATAAACGGCGCTGCGGCCCGGAAAGTCGAAATCGCGCATTCTCTGGACACTCCTGTAACGGTTTGCCGATCCAATCGCATTCCGCCGCCGGATTGACAATGCGTCCGCGCTGGCCAATGCAGCCTCATGGCCGAGAACACGTCCCCGCCGATCACCTATGACGATTTCGCCCGCGTCGACATCCGCGCCGGCACCATCGTCGATGCCAAGCCCTTCCCCGAGGCGCGCAAGCCCGCCATCCGCCTGTGGATCGATTTCGGCAGCGAGATCGGCGTGAAGCGCTCCTCGGCGCAGATCACCGTGCATTACGCGCCGGACCGGCTGATCGGCCGGCAGGTCTGCGCCGTGGTCAATTTCCCGCCCCGCCAGATCGGCCCCTTCATGTCCGAGGTGCTCACCCTCGGCATGCCGGACGAGAACGGCGAGGTCGTGCTGATCCGCCCCGATTTCACCGTGCCCGACGGAGGACGCCTGTTCTGATGGCCGCGCATTACTACACCGTCTCGTGGGACCAGCTTCACCGCGACTCCAAGGCGCTGGCCTGGCGGCTCAACGCGCTGGCGCCCTTCGATGGCATCGTCGCGATCACCCGCGGCGGGCTGATCCCGGCCGCCATCATCGCCCGCGAGCTGGAATGCCGCCTGATCGAGACCGTCAGCATCGTCACCTATGACGAGGAGCGGATCGGCAAACCCACCATCACCAAGCCGCCCACCGCCGCCGGCGACGGTGCGGGCTTCCTGATCATCGACGACCTGGTCGATACCGGCACCACCGCGCGGGAGGTGCGCCAGCTTCTCCCCCGCGCCCATTTCGCCACGGTCTATGCCAAGCCGGCCGGCAAGGCGCTGGTCGATACCTTCATCACCGAGGTCTCGCAGGACACCTGGATCCTGTTTCCCTGGGACACCGAGCCGCAATTCGTCGCCCCCATCGCCCGCGCCGGCACCCCGCCGCGAAGCACCTAGAGCATCTTTACCCGATCCATCCGGGTCGGATGATGCCCTATCATACTGATAAACCGAGCATCTTTATCCGATCAGATGGCTCCATCTGATCGGATGATGCTCTAACCGCCAGCGCAGGCGGCGCACAGCCCGCCGACCTCGACGATCGCGCTGCCGGCGGCAAAGCCGATCCGCGCCGCGGCGGCTTCCAGCGCCGCGGCCACCGCCTCGTCCTCCAGCTCGGCCACCGCGCCGCACTGGCGGCAGATGAAGAACTGTGCCGCATGGGTATGGCCCTGCGCCTCGCCCGCCGGATCGGCGCAGGAAACATACGCGCTCAGGCTCTCAACCTTGTGCACGAGATCCGCCGCGATGAGGAATTCGAGCGCGCGATAGATCGTCGCCGGGGTGGCGCCGCGATGGCTCTCGCGCAGCCGGTCGAGCAATTCGTAGGCGGTCAGCGGCCCCTCGGCGGCGAGGATCAGGCCGAGCACGGCACGGCGCTGCCGCGTGAGCTGCCGGCCGGCGGCGGCACAGGCGGCGGCGGCCTCATCCAGCCGGCGCTCGATCGTGGCGCTGGGGCGGGACGGCATCAGGCGCGGTCGGGCGGCGGGATCATCGCCCCGTTATAGAGCGGCTCCAGCGGCGCGGCCACCCGCCCCCTTGCGCCGTCCGGCGGCTGCATTACGCTCGGCCGCAGGGAGACAACGAACCATGACGAACCATCGGCGAGGCCCTGGCCGAAACCGCCCGCCGCCACCCCGACCGCGAGGCGCTGGTGGTGCGCGAGAGCGGCGAGCGCTTCACCTACGCCGCGTTCGACCGCGCGGTGGACGATGTCGCCGCCGGCCTGCTCGCCCTCGGCCTGCGCCGCGGCGACCGCATCGGCATCTGGTCGCCCAACAACGCGGAATGGGCGATCCTGCAATTCGCCTCGGCGCGGGCGGGGATCATCCTCGTCACCATCAACCCGGCCTATCGCACCGCCGAGCTGGAATACGTGCTGAACGACGTGCAGTGCCGCGCCCTCGTCCTCGCCCGGACCTTCAAGTCGAGCGACTACGTGGCGATGCTGGGCAGCATTCCGCCGGACCGCCTGCCGCATCTCGAACGCCGCTTCGTCATCGGCGTCCCTGAGGCGCGCGCCGCGGATCTGCCCGCCGGCATGGCGCCCTTCGCCACCATCGCCGCCGCCGCGACCCCGGCGAGCCGCGCCACCCTCGCGACCCTGCGCGCCGACCTGCAATTCGACGACCCGATCAACATCCAGTTCACCTCGGGGACGACCGGCGCGCCCAAGGGCGCCACCCTCTCGCACCACAACATCCTCAACAACGGCTATTTCGTGGGAAGGGGGATCGGCCTGCGGGATGGCGAGAAAATCTGCATCCCGGTGCCGCTCTATCACTGCTTCGGCATGGTGATGGGCAATCTCGCCGCCATCACCCATGGCGCGACGATGGTCTATCCCGCCGCCGGGTTCGATGCGCTGGCAACGCTGAGCGCGGTGGCCGAGGAGCGCTGCGCCCATCTCTACGGCGTGCCGACCATGTTCATCGCCATGCTCGAACATCCCGGGTTCGAGGGGTTCGACCTCTCCTCGCTGCGCGGCGGGATCATGGCCGGCACCTCCTGCCCGATCGAGGTGATGCGCCGGGTGATGAACCGCATGCACATGCCCGAAATCACCATCTGCTACGGCATGACCGAGACCTCCCCGGTCAGCTTCCAGTCCGCGACCGACGACACGCCCGAGCGCCGGGTGGCGACGGTCGGCCGCATCCACCCGCATCTCGAGGTCAAGGTGATCGACGCCGAGGGCAGGATCGTCAAACGCGGCGAGCGGGGCGAGCTGTGCACGCGCGGCTATTCGGTGATGCTCGGCTACTGGGGCAACGCCGCGAAAACCGCCGAGGCGATCGACGCCGCCGGCTGGATGCATACCGGCGATCTCGGCGTGATCGACGAGGAGGGTTATTGCACCATCGTCGGCCGCAGCAAGGACGTGGTGATCCGCGGCGGCGAGAACATCTACCCGCGCGAGGTGGAGGAATTCCTGTTCACCCACCCCAGGATCGCCAGCGTCTCGGTGTTCGGCATCGCGGATGCGAAATGGGGCGAGGTGCCCTGCGCATGGGTGAAGCCCAACCCCGGCGAGACCCTCACGCCCGCGGAGGTGATCGGCTTCTGCGAGGGCCGGATCGCGCATTACAAGATCCCCCGCGTCGTGCGCATCGTCGAGGAGTTCCCGATGACGGTGACGGGCAAGATCCAGAAATTCCTCATGCGCGAGATGATGGAGCGCGAAACCGGGGAGCGCGAGACTGGGCAGCGCGCTGCCGGCGGATAGCGGCGCCGCCCCACACTTGCCGCACGCCGGGTTGCAAATCCAAGCCGGATTGGTCATGCAAACTTCCCTTTTTGTGAAATCCCGGCGCCCGGCGCGGCGGCCGGCGGAGACGAATGATGGCGGTGGTGATGGACCAGGGATTGCGGACGGTCGGCAGCACGGTGCGGTACGGCCGGCTGGCGGCGCTGAGCTGGCTGCATTTCCTCAATGACGGCTCGGCCAACTACCTGCCCGGCGTGCTGCCGGCGGTGCTGGTGGCGATGGGCGAGCCGGTCTCCCTCGCCGGCACGGTGATGGCGGCATTGCTGATCGGCCAGGCGTTGCAGGTCGGCACCGGCCTGCTGGCGGACCGTTTCGGCGGAAGGGGCTTCATCGCCGCCGGCGTGCTCGGCACCGCGCTGGCGGCGGCGCTGATCGGCCGCTCCGGCAGTCTTGCGCTGCTGCTCCCGGCGCTGGTGCTGATCGGGATCAGCAACGCGATGTTCCACCCGCAGGCGCTGGCCGGGGCGCGCCAGCTCAGCGGGCCGCGCGTCGGGCTCGGCATGTCGCTGTTCCTGGTCGGCGGCGAGGTCGGGCGCGGGCTGTGGCCGCTGATCGCGAGCTTCATCGTCGTCACCTTCGGGCTGAAGGCGCTCTCGCTGCTGGCGATTCCGGCGATGGCGAGCATCCTGCTGCTCTGGGCGGTGCTGCCGGTGCAGCCGCCGCGCCATGTCGCGGCCCAGCCGATCGCCTGGCGGCGCCATCTCGGGCCGATGAGCGCGCTCGTCGCCTTCCAGTCGTTGCGCGCACTGGCGATCTTCGGCACCACCACCTTCCTGCCGGTGCTCTGGCACCTGCGCGGCCACAGCCTGACCGCGGGGGCGGCGCTGATCACGGTGATGCTCGTGGTGGGCATCATCGGCAATGTCGGCGGCGGGCACCTGGCCGACCGGATCGGCCGCCGCCCGATCCTCGCCGGCTCCAGCCTCGCCGGCGCGGCGCTGCTCGCGGCCTTCCTGCTCACCAGCGGCGCCGCGCAATGGATCGCCCTCGGCCTGCTCGGCATCGCCCTGTTCGCCACCCTGCCGGTCGGCATCCTCGTGGGGCAGGACATCTTCCCCGAGAACCGCTCGCTCGGCTCCGGCATCGCGCTCGGCCTGTCGAACGGGCTGGCGGCGGTCGGGCTGATGGGGCTCGGGCTGATCTCCGCCGCCGTCCCGCCGCTGCACATTCTCTGGCTGCTGGTCGCGATCCTGTTCGCCGCCTCCCTTCTCGCGCTGCGGCTAGAGCATCATCCGATCAGATGAGTCCGTCAGATCGGATGTCGTGCTCCAGGCCCGCGCACGCACCCGAAGCGGGCGTGATGGCCGCGCCTCAGATCTCGACGACGATGCGCCCGCGCACCTTGCCGGCGACGATCTCCGCCGCCGCCGCCGCGATCCCCTCGAAACCGATCGTCGTGGTCAGCCGGGCCAGCGTCGCGCGGTCGAGTTCGGCGGCAAGGCGCGTCCAGGCCGCCTCGCGCTTCGCCCGCGGCGCCATCACCGAGTCGATCCCGGCAAGGATGATCCCGCGCAGGATGAACGGCAGCACGGTCGCCGGCAGGTCGCTCCCCTGGGCGAGGCCGCAGGCGGCGACCACCCCGCCATAGCGCGTCTGTGCCAGCGCGTTCGCCAGCGTATGGCTGCCGACGGAATCGATCGCCCCGACCCAACGCTCCTTGCCGAAGGGCCGGCCGGGCGCCGACAGCGTCGCCGCATCGATGATCTCCGCCGCCCCGAGCGAGGTCAGGTAAGCCGCCTCGGCCGCCGCCCGGCGCGAGGAGGCGATCACCCGATACCCGGCATGGGCGAGCAGGGAAATCGCGATCGACCCCACGCCACCCGCAGCTCCGGTGACGAGAATATCCCCGCTCTCCTTGCTGATCCCCTGCGCCTCCAGCGCCATGATGGCGAGCATCGCGGTGTAGCCGGCGGTGCCGATCGCCATGGTCTCGGCGGCGCTGAGCCCGGCGGGGATGTGGATCAGCCAGTCGCCGGGAACGCGGGCCCGCCCGGCATAGCCGCCGTGATGCGTCTCGCCGACGCCGAAACCGTTGAGCAGCACGGCATCGCCCGGCGCAAAACGCGGATCGGCGCTGGCGGTGACGGTGCCGGCGAAATCGATCCCCGGGATCAGCGGAAACCGCCGGGCGATCGGCGCGCTGCCGGTGATCGCCAGCCCGTCCTTGTAATTCACCGTGGAATGGCTGACCGCGACGGTGACGCTGCCCTCCATCAGATCGTGATCGCGCAGGGTCTCGGCGCGGCAGCTCTGGCCGGCCTCGTCCTTGCGGATGACCAGGGCGCGGAATTCGTCGGACATGTTGGCTCCTCCTCGCCTGTGATCGGCGTTCTGCTCCCGGTCTAGAGCATCATCTGATCGGATGGAATCATCCGGTCAGATAAAGATGCTCTGCTTTTCAAAATGCCAGAGCATCATCTGGCCAGATGAAATCATCCGGTCAGATAAAGATGCTCTGCTTTTCAAAATGCCAGAGCATCATCCGGTCAGATGAACCTGCTCTCGCGGGCGGCGCGGCCGATGCACGGGGGCGGCGGCGTCTCAGCCCTTCTTCGGCGCGGGCGGGAGCGCGATGGCGAGCGAGAGTTCCTTGAGCCGTGCTGTGGGAACCGGCGCCGGCGCGCCCATCATCAGGTCCTGGCCCTGCTGGTTGAGCGGGAAGGCGATGACCTCGCGCAGATTGGGCTCGTCGGCCAGCAGCATCACCATGCGGTCCACCCCCGGCGCCGAGCCGCCATGCGGCGGCGCGCCGTAGCGGAAGGCGTTGAGCATGCCGCCGAACCGCGCCTCGACCTCCTCGGCGCCATAGCCGGCAATCTCGAAGGCGCGCAGCATGATGTCCGGCCGGTGGTTGCGGATCGCCCCCGACGACAGCTCGACGCCGTTGCACACGATGTCGTACTGGAACGCCTTGATCGTCAGCGGGTCCTGCCCGTTCAGCGCCTCCAGCCCGCCCTGCGGCATCGAGAACGGGTTGTGGCTGAACACGATCTGCCCGGTCTCCTCGTCGCGCTCGTACATCGGGAAATCGACGATCCAGCAGAACTCGAATTTTGCCCCGTCGATCAGGCCGAGATCGGTGCCGAGCTTCGTCCGCACCGTGCCGGCGAACTTGGCGGCGTCGAGCGGCTTGCCGGCGGCGAAGAACACGGCATCGCCCGGTTTCGCGCCCGTCGCCTCGCGGATCGCCTCGGCCCGCGCCGGTTCGAGGTTCTTCGCGATCGGCCCCTTGGCGCCGTCTTCCTCGAAAATGATGTAGCCGAGCCCGCCCGCCCCTTCCGACCGCGCCCATTCGTTGAGCTTGTCGAAGAAGGAGCGCGGATTGCCCCCCGTGCCCGGCGCGGGAATGGCGCGCACCACGCCGCCGCCGGCGACGATCTTGGCGAACAGGCCGAAGCCAGAATCGCGGAACGCCTCGGTGACATCGGTGATCAGCAGCGGGTTGCGCAGGTCCGGCTTGTCCGAGCCGTATTTCAGCAGCGCCTCGTCATAGGCGATGCGCGGGAACGGCCATTGCGTGACGCTGCGCCCGCCGCCGAATTCGCGGAACAGCCCGCCGAGCACCGGCTCGATGGTGGCGAACACGTCCTCCTGCGTCACGAAGCTCATCTCGAAATCGAGCTGGTAGAACTCGCCGGGCGCGCGGTCGGCGCGGCTCGCCTCGTCGCGGAAGCAGGGCGCGATCTGGAAATAGCGGTCGAAGCCGGCGACCATGAGCAGCTGCTTGAACTGCTGCGGCGCCTGCGGCAGCGCGTAGAACTGGCCCGGATGCACACGCGAGGGCACGAGGAAGTCGCGCGCCCCCTCGGGGCTGGAGGCGGTCAGGATCGGCGTGGTGAACTCGGTGAAGCCGCGCGCCGTCATCTCCCGCCGCAGCCAGGCGATGACATTGGCGCGGAGCATGATGTTGCGGTGCAGCTTCTCGCGGCGCAGGTCGAGGAAGCGGTAGCGCAGCCGCAGCTCCTCGGGGAATTGCGCCTCGCCGGCAACCTGGATCGGCAGCACATCGGCGGTCGACTGCACCTCGACCGTCTCGGCCACCAGCTCGATCTCGCCGGTCGGCAGGCGGGGGTTCACCGTGTCGGCGTCGCGCCTCACCACCCGCCCGGTCACGGTGATGACGCTCTCCACCCGCAGCGCCTCGGCCGCGGCGAACACCGGCGAGCCGGCGGGAAACACGCATTGGGTGATCCCGTAATGGTCGCGCAGGTCGATGAAGAGCAGCCCGCCATGGTCGCGCTTCACGTTCACCCAGCCCGAGAGGCGCGCGGTGATGCCGGCATCGGCAGCGCGCAGGGCGCCGCAATCATGGGTGCGATATTCGTGCATGGGGAGCCAGTCCTGACAGAAAACAGCGGCAAATGAGCGGCGCGGGTCTTTTCTGTCAAGACGTTGCGTGCCAGTTGATCGCACATGAAACCGAGTCCGAGCTTTCCCGAACCCGTGCTGATCGCGACCACCGAGGCCCTCGCCGCCCTTTGCGACCGTCTGGCGGCCGAGCCCTTCGTCACCGTCGATACCGAGTTCATGCGGGAAAAGACCTATTTTCCCGAGCTTTGCGTGGTCCAGCTCGGCGGTGCGAACGATGTCGCGGTGATCGACGCGCAGGCCGAGGGGCTCGACCTCGCCCCGCTCGGCGCGCTGTTCGCCAATCCGGCGGTGACCAAGGTCTTCCACGCCTGCCGGCAGGACATCGAGATTTTCCTGCTGAAATTCGGCGCCGTGCCCACTCCGCTGTTCGACACCCAGGTCGCGGCGATGGTCGCCGGCTTCGGCGACCAGGTCGGGTATGACACGCTGGTCTCCTCGCTCGCCGGCGGCCGGATCGACAAGGCGCACCGCTTCTCCGACTGGTCGGCCCGGCCGCTCTCCCGCGCCCAGGTCGCCTATGCCGCGGCGGACGTCACCTGGCTGCGCCCGGTCTATGAAGGCCTGCTCGACCGGCTGACGCGGGAAGGCCGGATCGACTGGGTGGCCGAGGAAGCGGCGGTGCTGACCGATCCCGCGACCTACCGCACCGAGCCCGAGGATGCCTGGCGCCGGCTCAAGCTGCGCGGCGGCAACCGCCGGCAGCTCGCCCTCATCAAGGCGATCGCCGCCTGGCGCGAGCGCGAGGCGATGCGGGTGAACGTGCCGCGCCAGCGCATCGTGCGCGACGAGCAGATCCCCGAGCTTGCCGCCATCGCCCCGGAAGATGCCGAGGGGCTGACGCGGGTGCGCGGCATTTCCAGCGGCTTCGCCGGCGGCAAGTCCGGCCGGGCGCTGCTGGAGGTCATCGCGACGACGAAATCGATCCCCGATTCCGCGCTGCCCGAGGCCCCGCGCGCCGCCGAAACCGCCCGTCCGCCCGCCGGCCTCGTGGCGCTGCTCAAGGTGCTGCTCGCCGAGCGGGCCGGGGCGAACAACGTCGCCGCCCGGCTGATCGCCTCCGGCGAGGATATCGACCGCCTCGCCAGCGAGGACGCGCCGAACCTGCCCTGCCTGCAAGGCTGGCGCGCCGAGCTGTTCGGCAACGACGCGCTCCGCCTCAAGGGCGGGCGCATCGCGCTGGCCGCGCGCGGCCGCCGCGTCGAGGTCGTCGACCTGCCCTGACCATGGCGACGACACCGGAACAGCCGCAGCCAACCGGGGCTGAACCGGACGACGAGGTCGCCCCGCTCCGTGAGGAATTGCTGCGCAAGTCGCGCAAAATCGCCGCCAGCCTCGAAGGGCACAAAATCCTGACCGACGACGATCTCTACGACGAGAACGGGTTGCCTTTCGGCAACGACGATGTCTCGCAAACCGGGATCTAGGGCACTACATCCGATCAGATGATGTTCTGGCCCGCCACCACGCCTGAGCGATGAGCACCGGGGCGCCGCGCCGGGAACACCGACCGGCAAGTCGCCCGGCCGGCCCGCTGGCCTTACAGCAGCGCCCGGCCCAGCGCGTAGCAGCCCGCACCGCCCAACCCGGCGAAACAGCCGACCGGCCAGTTCGTGAGATATGACAGCGCGATGGCGCCGGCCATCAGCGCCAGCGCGATCGCCACCGAAGCCGCGAGCGCCACCGCCGGCCGCGCCGAAACCGCCCGCCCGCACGAAGCCGGGCCGACCATCAGGGCGAAGGTCAGCAGCGCGCCGACCACCGGCACGGCGACCGCCGCCGCCAGCGCGATGGCGGCGAGAAAACCGAACTCCCACAGCGCCGGCCGCGCGCCGCGCGCCGCCGCGAGATCCGCCCCGATCGCGCCGAGCAGCAGCGGGCGGAACCCCGCCAGCACCGCCGCCACCGCACCCGCCCCGGCCAGCGCCATCCCGCCGAGTGCCGCGCGCGAAACCCCGAGCACCTGGCCGAACAGCAGCGCATAGACCTGGGCGGCATAGCGGTCGGTCCAGGAGAGCAGCAGCGCGCCGGTCGCGAGCAGCATCACCAATGTCAGCGCCGTCGCCACCTCGGGCCGGCCGCGCCGGCCAAGCGCCCAGATCGCGACCACGCCGGCGAGCCCGAACCCCGCGATCCCGGCGGAGGGCGCGATGCCGAGCAGCACCGCCGCCGCCGCCCCCGGAAACGTGCCGAGCGGCAGCGCATGGGCGGCGAAGGAGGCGCCGCGCAGCACCACGAACCAGCCCACCACCCCCGCCGTGACCGCGACGATGAGGCCCGCCGCCCAGGTATCGAGCATGAAGGCGGAAAACATCTCAGCGCCGCATCCGCGCCGCGAGCCCGGCGGCGACATAGGCGCCGACGACCAGCGCCACCACGAAGAAACTCACCGGCCAGCCATGCCGCCCGCCCCAGCCGTAGCTCTCGTAAGCCAGCGCGATGCCGCCCCAGCTCGCGCCGATGCCGATCGCCGCCGCCAGCGCCACCGCCCCCGGCAGGGTGCGCGCCGCCCGCAGCCCCGCCGAAGCCGGGCCGATCAGCAGCGCGGTGGCCAGCACCGCGCCGACGCTCATCGCCGCCAGCCCCACCGCCAGCGCCAGCACGGCGAGATGCGCGAACCCGACCAGCTTCACCGGAACCCCCCGGCTTGCCGCGAGATCGGGGCCGATCGCGACCAGCAGCAGCGGCCGCGCCAGGGCGGCCATCGCCGCCAGCGCCGCCGCCGCGCACAAGGCGGCCGGCAGCACCATCCCTGGCGGGATCGCGAACATCGAGCCGAACATCACCGTGCTCGCCGCACCGCCGACGCCGCTCATCGTCGCGTCGAGATAGAGAAACAGCGCCGCAAGCCCGAGCCCGGCGCCCAGCACCACGCCGCTGGCCAGATCCCGCTCGGCGATCCGCCGCCCGCCGGCCAGCGCCATCGCCGCCGCCCCGCCCAGCGCCATCGCCACGAACCCGGCGAGCGGGCGAATCCCGAACAGCAGCGCCGCCGCCCCGCCGGCGCCGGAAATATCGCCCAGCGCATGCCCGGCGAAAGCCTGCCCCCGCAGCACGGTGAACACGCCGACCACGGCGGACACCAGGGCTGCGGCAAAACTCACCGCCAGCGCCACGCCGACCGGCCCCAACGCGAACCACCCCGCCCCGCTCATGACCCGCACTCAGGGAATGCGAACGACATGCATCGCATCCTCGCCATGCGCGTGGTCGTGATCATGGTCGTGCGGCCCGCCGCCGGCGGCAACCACCAGCACCCTGCCATGCACGCGCAGCACGTCGATATGCGCGCCATACAACGCGCTCAGCACCGCGCCGCGCACCACCTCCTCCACCGTGCCGGCCACCGCGCGCCCCTCGGCGACATAGACGATACGATCCATCGCCGGCAGCAGCGGGTTCATGTCATGCGCCGACATCAGCACCGCCACCCTCGCCTCGCGGGCGAGCCGGGCAAGGAGTGCGACCACCTCGGCGGTGCTGCGCAGGTCGAGACTGGCGAGCGGCTCGTCGAGCAGCAGCACGTCGGGGCGGCGGATCAGCGCATGGGCGATCATCACCCGCTGCTGCTGCCCGCCCGAGAGGTCGCCCACCCTGCGATCGGCGAAGCCGGCGGCGCCCACCGCGTCGATCATCTCATCCACCTGCGCGCGGCGGCGGCGCGAGGGCAGCGGAATGCCGAGCCGGTGCCCATCCAGCCCGAGCGCGATCACGTCGCGCGCGCGCACCGGCATGAACCGGTCGAGCGCGATGCTCTGCGGCACATAGCCCACCTGCCCGCGCCCGCCGATCGTCACGCGCCCGTCCAGCGGCTTCACGAGGCCGAGGATCGAGCGCAGCAGCGTCGTCTTGCCCGATCCGTTCGGCCCGATCAGCCCGGCGAAACTCCCCGGCGCGAGGCTGAACCCCACCCCCGACAGCACCGCCCGCCCGCCATGGCCAACCGCGACACCCTCCAGCGCGAGCGCGTCCCCGTTCATCCCGCCGCCCTCGCGAGGGAGACCGTGGAGGTGCGCTGCGCAACCGCCCTTGTCACCGCAGCGGTCTCGGCCAGCATCCAGCCGCCGAAATGAAATCCCGCCGGCATCGTCTCGTACAGCGCGACCACCGGCACAAGCGCCGCCCGCGCGGCATCGAGCATCGCCCGCGTCAGCGGGCCGATCACCTGCCGGTTATAGCCGAGAAACGACACCTCCCGCCGGCGCAGAAGCGCCTCCTGGGCGGCGATGTCCTGCGGCGCCGGATCGGTGCCGTTCATCACCGCCGCCTGCAAGCTCCACGGTGTGGCGATCCCGATCCCCATTGCCTGGAACAGATCGTTGCCCACCGGCTCGGTCACCGCCGCGCGGATGCCGGGATGCTGCGCCCGGAACGCGCCGATCGCCGCCCGCCACGGCGCGAGCGAGGCCTCGAACGCGGCGAGGTTGCGCCGATAGACGCTCGCCCCCGCCGGGTCGATCGCCGCCAGCGCCCGCGCGATCGCCGCCGCCACCGCCGGCATCGCCGCCGGGCCGTACCAGACATGCGGATTGCGCGTCGCATCCGGCAGGCCGAGCACCGCCTGCGCCGCGATCACATGCCGCCCCCCCGCGCTGCCCGCCCCCGCTCCGCCCGCTGTCGCGCCGATAATCCGCCGCGCCCAGGAATCGTAGCCAAGCCCGTTGAGCACCACGAGCCGCGCTGTGGCGATACGCCGCGCCACCGCCGGGCTCGCCTCGAATCCGTGCGGATCGGCATTGGGATTGGTCTCGATCGCGGCAACCTCGACCCGGTCGCCGCCGATCGCCGCGATCACGTCGGCATACTGGCTCTCGATGCCCACCGCCGGGATGCGGCCGCCGGCGCGGGCGATCCACGGCGCCGCCACCAGCCCGGCCAGAATTCCCCGCCGTTTCGCCATCGCCCGGTCCTCCTGCGACCCTTCGGAAGAAATGATATGTTATATCATTCCATCGGTCCAGCACCCGCTCCCCTACCCCTGCCCGCCCCCGATCGGCTGGTGTAGGCTTACCCTCCCGCCAGAGAGGAGACCGCCCGCCATGCCCCATGTCATCGTCAAGCTCTATGCCGGCCGCAGCGCGGCGCAGAAGCACCAGATCGCCGAGGCCGTCACCCAGGCCATCATGGCCTCGGCCGGCAGCAGCGAGGCGGCCGTGTCGGTCAGCATCGAGGATGTCGATCCCGAACACTGGAACGAGACGGTCTTCGAGCCCGACATCCGCGCCAAGCCCGACACGCTCTACAAGAAACCCGGCTACGAGCCGAAGTGAAACCCGCCGCCGCCGCCCTCGCCGTCCTCCTGCCCCTGCTGGCGTCGGGCTGCGCGCATCCGGCGGTGACGTCCTGCTCCGGCGCGCGGATCGCGGCGCATGCCGGGTCCGACGCCGGCGCGTTCGACGGCATGTCCCATTCCGGCACGCTGCTCACCCTGCGCAATCGCGGCGCTTCGCCCTGCATCCTGCCTGGCCTGCCACGCCTCGCCTTCCTCGATGCCGCGCATCGCCGCCTGCCGATCGCCCGCCGCCCTCCGTTCGGGATGCATCCCGGCCCGGTCGTGCTGCCGGTCCGCCTCGCCGCCGGAGTGGTGGCGACAACGAAGCTGCGCTGGGTGGACGGCCCGGTCTACACCCGCAATGCCTGCATGAAGGTCGCCGCCCTGCGCATCGCCTGGCCGGGCGGGGCGACCACGATCCCCCTCGCCGCGACGATCTGCGGCCCGCGAGGCGCGGCGGCGGGCATTTCCCAGCCCCCACTCGCCCTCGCTGGAGAAACGACAATCAGCGGATCAGGATCGCCCGGAAATCGTTGACATTGGTGCGGGTCGGCCCGGTCACCACGAGGTCGCCGAGCGGGGCGAACAGCCCGTAACCGTCATTGTCGGCGAGGCGTGACGCGGGATCGAGGCCGATCGCCCGGGCGCGGGCCAGCGTGTCCGGCGCCAGCACGGCGCCGGCATTGTCCTCGGTGCCGTCGATCCCGTCGGTATCCCCGGCAATGGCGTGAATCCCCGGCGCCCCGCCGAGGGCGACCGCGAGCCCGGCGAGGAATTCGAGATTCCGCCCGCCGCGCCCGCCGCCGCGCACCGTCACCGTCGTCTCCCCGCCCGAAATCAGCACGCAGGGCCGGGCCAGCGGCGCGCCATGCGCGGCACAGCTCCGCGCCATGCCCGCCATCACCGCCGCCACCTCGCGCGCCTCGCCCTCGATCGCATCGCCGAGGATCAGCGGCGTCACCCCTTCCGCCCGCGCGACCGATGCCGCCGCCGCCAGCGAGGCGAAGGGGGTGGCGATCATGATCTCGCGGGCGCGGGCAAAGGCCGGATCGCCGGGCTTCGGCGTCTCCGCCTCCGGCCGCGCCAGCCAGGCGGCGACCGGCTCCGGCACCGCGATCCCGGCGCGGCGCAAAATCTCCCGCGCCTCCGCCGCCGTGGTCGCGTCCGGCACGGTCGGCCCCGAGCCGATCACCGAGGGATCGTCGCCCGGCACGTCGGAAATCATCAGCGTCACGATCGCCGCCGGCGCCGCCGCCGCGGCGAGCCGCCCGCCCTTGATCGCCGAGAGATGCTTGCGCACGCAGTTCATCGCCTGGATGTTCGCCCCGCTCTTGAGCAGCGCGCGGTTCACCGCCTGCTTGTCGGCGAGCGAAATCCCCGGCGCCGGCAGCGCCAGCAGCGCCGAGGCACCGCCGGACATCAGCACCAGAACCAGATCGTCCGCGCTCAACCCCCGCACCATCGCGAGGATGCGCGCCGCCGCCGCCTGCCCGGCCGCATCCGGCACCGGGTGCGACGCCTCGACCACCTCGATCCGCCGGAGCGGCTGTTTGCTCCCATGCCCGTAGCGGGTGACCACGAGGCCGGACATCGGCGCCTCCGCCGGCCAGTGCGCCTCGACCGCCTCGGCCATCGCCGCCGCCGCCTTGCCGGCGCCGATCACCACGGTCCGCCCCTTCGGCGGGGAGGGCAGTTGCGGCGCGAGGCAGCGCGCGGGCGATGCCGCATCCACCGCCGCCGCGAACATGCGCCGCAACAGGTCGAGATCGCCCTCACTCATGCTCATGCCGCTTTTCCTTTCCGCTCCGCCCGCAGCCACGCCGCCCGGCCCGGGCAGCAGGCTCTATCCGTCTGATAACGCCGGCAGTCCGGCCCCACCAACCTGGCCTTGCTCCAGAGCACGTTCCGATCCAATCGGATCGGAAAGTGCTCTAGCCCTGCGGGGCAACCCGGTCCAGCGCGGCGAGCAGCGCGGCGCGGAACGGGGCGATGCCGCGATAGGCCGCCACGGATTCGGGCAGCCCCCGCACCGCCGCGGCCAGCGCCGCCGCCGCCCCCGCCACCGCCACCACCTCGGCCAGCGCCACCTGCCGGGTGCGGATGGTGAACAGCACGGCGCCGGTCTCGGGCAACCGGCTCAGCGTCTGGCGTTCGACCCGCAGATGCAGCCGCGCCGGCGCGGTCTCCGCGGTCACCGCCGGGCCGTGGGCGCCATCCGCCTCCGGCTGGAACAGCGCCGATCCGTCATGGATCGTCCAGTTGAACCGCTCGACCAGCCGCCCCGGCGCCAGCGCGGCGATGAACCGCGCGACCGGCCGCTCCAGCCGCTCGGCATAAAGCGGCACCCTGGCATGGATGGCGGCCAACTCCCGCCCCAGCTTGTCCGCAAGCCGCCAGCGCGAGGGAAAGCACAGCACCGCCGCCGTCAGCGCCGCGCTGTCCGGGTCGAGCAGGCAGAGATCCTCCTGCACCAGACGTCCGGCGCATTCGAGCGGGTCGCCCTCCGGCGCCGCGAGGTTCCACCGCTCGCCGGTCAGCCGGTTTTCCAGCATCCCGCCAGGCTCTGCGAACCAGGCGGCGCGATCGGCGCGCAAATGACCGGCGATCACCCGCAGCGCCTCGCGCCGCGCCGCTTCACTGCCCGGCAGCGCCGCGAACACCTCGCCCCGGCGCAAATCCAGCAGCGCCCGGCGTTCGGCCATCTGTGCCGGATAATCGGCGCCGAACGCGGTCAGCTCGGCAAGCGGCCGGGCGATCAGCCCCATCGCCGGCCGGTAGGGGCCGGGCGCGAAGGGCAGCCAGAGCGGCGATGCGGGCAGCGCCGGCGGCGCGGCGTTCAGCAATCGTTGCCGCGCAGGGTGAAGGTCTTCACCGTCCCGCCCTGGAGCGAGAAGGTGACGGTGCATTGCCGCGTATACGTCTCGGGCGGGAAAATCGGGCCGTAATAGGGACCGTAATACGGACCATAGAAACCGGGGAACGGCGCGCCCACGCCCGGCTGGGCGGCATACGACCGCTCGACATAGGCGAAATACGTCGTGCCATCGACGGTGATCTTGCGGTCCGGCACGCCGAGTGCAGCGACCAGCGCCGATTCCGGCCGGCCGACATAGCCCGACATCCGCTCGGCAAGGCTCGGCCCCACCGCGCAGCCCGCGAGCATCAATGCCGCGACCGGCGCGGCCAGAACAAGCTTCCTTCGCATCGCACGCTCCTCGTTTCCGGGCCGTCGCCCGTTGGTGTCTACGGGCCGTCGCCCGTTGATGTCTCCGGGCCGTCGCCCGTTGGTGATGTGTAATGTCTACAATGGGTGCGTTTCGGTTTTATATCAGAGCCATAACACATCGGTGATGCGCGGCGCCCCGGCGGCGATCATCGCCAGCCGGTCGAACCCGAGGGCAATCCCCGCGCAGTCCGGCATCCGTCCCACCGCCGCCACGAAATCTTCATCGAGCGCCCAGTCCTCGCGGCCGTAAAGCGCGTGCCGCCGCGCCCGGTCGGCCTCGAACCGCGCACGCTGTTCCGCCGGATCGGTCAGCTCGGCGAAGGCGTTGGCGAGTTCCATCCCGCACACGTAAAGCTCGAACCGCTCGGCGACGCGCGGATCATCCGCCCGCCGCCGCGCGAGGGCGGCGAGCGGCGCCGGCCAGTCGGTCAGGAAGGTCGGATGACGCCGGCCGAGCTGCGGCTCGATCCGCCCGAGCATGAGGCGGAAGAACAGATCCTCCCAGTCCTCGCCCTCGCGGCGCGCCACCCTGGCATCGGCCGCGAGCCGGTCGGCATCGCCCATGCTCGCCAGCACATCGAGCCCGCAATGGCGGTCGAAAGCCTCGGCCACGCTCAGCACCTCGATCTCTGCAAGCTCGGTCGTCACCCCCCGGCACCTCACCACCGGCGGCAGCACCGCGCGCAGGAATTGCGCCGTCTCCTCGATCAGCGCGGCGATATCCGCACCCGGGCGATACCATTCGAGCATGGTGAATTCGGGAGAATGCGTGTCCGACCCCTCATGGTCGCGCCAGACCCGGGCGAGCTGGAAAATCGGCCCGGCATCGCCGGCGAGCAGCTTCTTCATCGCGAATTCCGGGCTGGTATGCAGCCATCGCCGCGCCGCCGCGCCATCCGGCGCATGCACGATCGTCGCCAGCGCCGCGAGATGCACCTCCTCGCCCGGCGCCGGCACGAGATACGGCGTCTCCACCTCCATGTAGCCGCGCGCGGCGAAAAAGGCGCGCGTCGCCTGCGCGAGCCGCCCGCGCCGCCGCAGGAAGGGCAGCCGGGCGGCGAGGCGTTCGGGGTCCCATGCTTGTCTGGCCATGCGCCGCAGGATAGCACCGCCGCATGGCCACTCCCACGCTCCGCACCGCAGACCAGCTGATCGAGGCCGGGCTTGCCCCGCCCGCCGCCCGGGCGGGGCTGGAGGCGGTCGCCGCGCGCTACGCCACCGCGATCCCCGCACCGCTCGCCGCCCTGATCGGCGATCCGGCGGACCCGATCGGGCTTCAGTTCATCCCCGACCCCGCCGAGCTCGACACCGCCCCCCACGAGCAGGCCGACCCGATCGGCGATGACGCGCTCTCCCCGGTCCCCGGCATCGTCCACCGCTACCCCGACCGCGCGCTGCTCAAGCCCACCCTCGCCTGCCCGGTCTATTGCCGGTTCTGCTTCCGCCGCGAGCATGTCGGCCCGGAGGGCGGGGTGCTGTCCGAAGCGGAGCTGGAGGCGGCGTTCGCCTGGCTGGAAGCGCATGATGGCGTGCGCGAGGTGATCCTGACCGGCGGCGACCCGCTGATCCTCTCGCCCCGCCGGCTGGCCGCGATCTTCGCCCGCCTGCGCGCGATCCCGCATATCAGCCGGCTGCGGCTGCACACCCGCGTCCCGGTGGCCGACCCGGCGCGGATCACGCCCGCACTGCTCGCCGCCCTCGATCACGACCCGCCGCTCTTCCTCGTGCTGCACGCCAACCACGCGCGCGAATTCGGCGCCGAGGCCCGCGCCGCGCTGCGGGCGCTGCGCCGCGCCGGCATCCCGCTGCTCGGCCAGTCGGTGCTGCTGCGCGGCGTCAACGACGCGGCGGCGGCGCTGCGCGCCCTGTTCGAGACCATGCTCGAATGCGGCGTCAAACCCTATTACCTCCACCAGCTCGACCCCGCCCCCGGCACCGCCCGCTTCCACGTGCCGATCGCCGAGGGGCGGGCGCTGATCGCCGCCCTGCGCGGCACGATTTCCGGCCACGCGCTGCCGACCTACATCCTCGATGCGCCCACCGGGAAGACCACGCTCGAACCCTCGCCGGTTTCCCTTTCCGCCGGGCTGTGATAGGCGCGCAGGATGCCTGTACCGCTGATCGCCGTGCTGAACGGTCCGAACCTCAACATGCTGGGCCTGCGCGAGCCCGAAATCTACGGCATCCAGACCCTCGATGATCTGGAGGCGCTCTGCGCCGAGGCGGCCGAGGAACTGGGCCTCGCCATCGATTTCCGCCAGACCAACGGCGAGGGCGAGCTGATCACCTGGGTGCAGGAATGCCGCGGCCGCGCCGCCGGCATCGTCATCAACCCGGCGGGCTACTCGCACACCTCGATCGCCCTGATGGACGCGCTGCACGCGGTCGACCTTCCGGTCGTCGAGGTGCATCTGTCCAACATTCACCAGCGCGAGGCGTTCCGCCACCATTCCTTCGTATCGCAGGCCGCGCGCGGCGTGATCTGCGGCCTTGGTTTCACCGGCTACCGGCTGGCGCTTCAGGCGATCGCCGAGATTGTGGAGCAGGAAGCATGAGTCTCTCCTTCGACCCCGAGGTGCTGCGCGCCCTCGCCGCCCTTCTCAAGGATGGCGACCTGGCCGAGATCGAGCTTGAGGAAGGCGACCGCCGGCTGCGCCTCGCCCGCGCCAGCGCGCAGCCGACACAATTCGTCACCGCGCCCCCCTATCCCGCGCCGCCCTATGCGATGCCGCAAGGAATGGCCCCGGGAATGACACCGGGGGCTGCTCCGGGTGCTCCAGCGCCTGCCGCCGCGGCGCCTGAAGCCGCCGCCGCGAACCATCCCGGCACGGTGAAATCGCCGATGGTCGGCGTCGCCTATCTCTCGGCCGAGCCGGGGGCCGCGCCCTTCATCAGCGTGGGGAGCACGGTCGAGGCCGGGCAGACGCTGCTGCTGATCGAGGCAATGAAAACCTTCAACCAGATCAAGGCGCCGCGCGCCGGCACGGTAAAATCCATCCTCGTCGCCTCCGGCCAGCCGGTGGAATACGACGAGCCTCTGGTCATCGTCGAATAACCGGCCGTTGCCCGTGTTCTCGAAAATCCTGATCGCCAATCGCGGCGAAATCGCGCTCCGGGTCCAGCGCGCCTGCCGCGAGATGGGCATCGCCACCGTCGCGGTGCATTCCACCGCCGATGCCGATGCGATGCATGTGCGCCTCGCCGATGAGAGTGTCTGCATCGGCCCCGCCGCCGCGCGCGATTCCTATCTCAACATGCCCGCCCTCATCAGTGCGGCCCTGATCACCGGCGCCGAGGCGGTGCATCCCGGCTACGGCTTCCTCTCCGAGAACGCCGATTTCGCCGAGATGGTGGAAGCCCACGGCCTCGCCTTCATCGGCCCCTCGCCCACCCATATCCGCATGATGGGCGACAAGATCACCGCCAAGACAACGATGGCCGATCTCGGCGTGCCGCTCGTCCCCGGCTCGGACGGCGAGGTGCCGGATGTCGAGGCGGCGAAGCGCGTCGCCGCGGAAATCGGCTGCCCGGTGCTGATCAAGGCCGCGGCCGGCGGCGGCGGGCGCGGCATGAAGGTCGCCCGCTCGCTCGACGAGGTCGAGGAAGCCTTCCGCACCGCCCGCGCCGAGGCCGGCGCCGCCTTCGGCAACAACGCCGTCTATATCGAGAAATATCTCGACCGCCCGCGCCATATCGAGCTTCAGGTGATGGGCGACAATCACGGCAACGTGGTCCATTTCGGCGAGCGCGACTGCTCGCTGCAGCGCCGCCACCAGAAGCTGCTCGAAGAAGCCGGCTCGCCCGGCATCACCCGCGAGGAGCGCGACCGCCTGGGCGAGATCGCCACCGCGGCGCTGGCGAAATTCGGCTACCGCAACGCCGGCACGCTCGAGTTCCTGTATCAGGACGGCCAGTTCGCCTTCATCGAGATGAACACGCGCCTGCAGGTCGAGCATCCGGTCACCGAAATGGTCACCGGGGTCGATCTCGTGCGCGAGCAGATCCGCATCGCCGCCGGCGAGACGCTGGGCTACGGCCAGTCCGACATCCGCTTCAACGGCCACGCCATCGAATGCCGGATCACCGCCGAAGACCCCGAGACCTTCACCCCCTCGCCGGGCAAGGTCGAGGTGTTCCACGCCCCCGGCGGGCTCGGCGTGCGGCTCGATTCCGCCCTCTATGCCGGCTATCGCATCCCCCCGCATTATGACAGCCTGGTCGCCAAGCTGATCGTCCATGGCCGCGACCGCGCCGAGGCGATCGCCCGGATGCGCCGCGCGCTGGGCGAATTCGCCCTCTCCGGCATCCGCACCACGATCCCGCTGCACCTGCGCATTCTCGACGATCCCGGCTTCCGCGCCGGCGACTACACGATCCACTGGCTGGAACAGTTCGTCGCCCGCACCTGACTTTTGCCCCGGGACTTCATCGTGACTTTCCGGGGCAGAACCCCAGGCCACGCGGTTTCCCGGCATCCCCGTCGGATCGGCGCAAACGCCAGCGCGAGGCCGTCCGGCCGTTGCGCCGCCGGCCCGGCAAGGCTGCACCATTACGTTACAAAGCTGGCCTTCCGCGCGCGAACCGTGCACATAATGCAATATCGTAATTTGCATTCGCCGCGACGTGCTTTAATCTATATTTTAAATTTTTGATCCATAATCGTTATGAACGTCGGGAAAATGGAACTTGAATTTGATGTTTCCGCATTTCAGCTAGACCTGCCGGAACCGTGAAAGCCTTGGGTCACAGCCTGAGCGATCTCCCGGCCCAGACCAGGCGCCAGATCGAAATCTCCCTGCTCGACATGAGGGCGGCGCTGGTGCCTCGCATGGTCGTCACCGGCGGCACCGTGGCCGGCATCCTGGCCTGGGAATTCCACGACCTGCTGCACAGCGCCCCGCTCATCGCCACCGGCCTCGCCGGCCTCGCCACCTGCTACGTCCTGCTCATGATCGTCGCCACCCTCTGGTCTCGGCGCGCGGCCGAGGCGCAGCCCGCCCTGTTCAAGGCGCTGTTCTGCGGCCTCGCACTGCTGATCGGCGTGTTCTGGGCCTGTATCGAGATCGGCGGGCTGCGCCATGCCACCGGGCAACAGGCCAGCCTCGTCTATGCCGTCATCGTCGGCCTGATCTCCACCGCCGCCTTCTCCGGCCCGGCGCTCTACGCCCTGGTCTACTGGGCGCCGGTCACCGCCGGCGCCGCCATCGCGCTGGTGACGAACACGGCGCATCCCCCGGTGACATCCCTGATCGGCCTCGGCAGCTACGCCCTGCTGACCTTCACCACCATCCTCTACGTCAACGCCAACACGATGGAGCGCGAATTCCGCCGGCTGGAGGCGGAACGCCAGAGCGAGGTGATCAATCTCCTGCTGCGCGATTTCGAGGAAGGGGCGAGCGATTTCCTCTGGGAAACCGATGCGTCGCTCACCCTGCTCCGCCCCTCCCCGCGCTTCGCCGAGGCGGCGCGCACCACGCAGGAGGCGCTCGCCGGCCAGTCGCTGGTGCGCTTCCTGGTCGAGCATGGCCAGCCCAGCCCCGAGCAATCCTGCGCCCCTTCCATCGGCAACCTGCTCTACCACATCGGCCGGCGGGAAACCTTCAACGAGAAGAGCGCGCCGCTCTTCTTCGCCGGCGAGGAACGCTGCTGGTCCTTCGCCGGCAAGCCGGTCTTCGACCGCGATGGCCAGTTCGTCGGCTATCGCGGCGTCGGCTCCGACGTCACCGCCCACCGCCACGCCGAGCGGCGCATCGCCCATATCGCCCGGCATGACAGCCTGACCGGCCTCGGCAACCGGATGGGCTTCGACGAGGTGCTGCATGGCGCCTGCGCCAGCCCGGTGGGTGCCGGCACCGGGCTGATCTGCCTCGATCTCGACCATTTCAAATCGGTGAACGACCGCTTCGGCCACAAGGCGGGCGACGAGCTGCTCCAGGCCGCCGCTGGCCGGCTGCTCGCCTGCGTGCGCAGCCACGACCGCTGCTTCCGCCTCGGCGGCGACGAATTCGCGATCCTGCTGCCCGACGCCACCATCGCCGATGTCGAAGCGGTGACCCGCCGCATCATCGACCGCCTGGCCGATCCGTTCCGCCTCGCCGACATCACGGTGGCGATCGGCTGTTGCGCCGGCATCGCGATGATCGCCCGCGCCGGCATCCAGCCCGAGGATGTCCTGCACGCGGCAGATCTGGCACTCTACCGCGCCAAGGAAAGCGGACGCGGCGCCGTGCGGATGTTCGATCCCGAAAACGACCGCCAGACCACCCGCCTGCGCCAGCTCGACGCCTCGCTGGTCAACGAGTTCGAGCGTCAGAGCTTCTTCCTTCAGTTCCAGCCGATCGTCCGGCTCGAAAGCGGCGCGGTCACCACGATCGAGGCGCTGGTCCGCTGGCAGCATCCGCAATACGGCATCCTGCCGCCGGACCAGTTCATCCCCGCCTCCGAACATAACGGCACCATCATCCGCATCGGCGCCTACGTGATCGATGCCGCCTGCGCCTTCGCCGCCACCCTGCCCGAGCAGATCGCGGTGGCGATCAACCTCTCCCCGGTCCAGCTCTACGACCCGCTGCTGCTGGAGCGGATCGGCAATGCCCTGGCCCGCCACAAGCTCGGCCGCGGGCGCATCGAGTTCGAGCTGACCGAAACCGCGATCCTCGACGTCTCGCCCACAACCCGCGACATTCTGGACGCCATCAGGGCGCTGGGCTGCCGCCTCGCGCTCGACGATTTCGGCGCCGGCTATTCCTCGATCTCGACGCTCTACTACTTCCCGTTCGACCGCCTGAAGATCGACCGCGCGCTGATCCGCGACTCGCTCGACGACGCCCGCCGCCGCAGCATCCTGCTGCATGTCGGGCGCATGGCGCATGATATCGATCTCACCCTCACCGCCGAGGGGCTGGAGACCGAGGCCCACCGCACCCGCCTCATCGAACTCGGGTTCGACGAAGGACAGGGCGCGCTGTTCTCGATGCCGATGGATGGCGAGGCGCTGCACGCCTGGCTGCGCCCGCACATCGTCCGCACCGCCTCCGGCGCCGCCTGAGCGCCATCCGATCTTTTCGGATCGGATGGCGCTCCATCATATTGCTAACCAGAGCATCTTTATCTGATCGGATGATGCTCTAGCCCTGCGGCGCCAGCTTGTCCTGCGTCTTGGTGTCGAAATCGCTGGCGTCGTGGCGCTCGTGCAGCTGCTCGCTCGGCTCGCCGAACACGCGGTTGACCATGCGCCCGCGGCGCACGGCCGGGCGCGCGTAGATCTGGTCGGCCCAGCGCAGCACGTTGCGGTATTCCTGCACCTGGAGGAACTCGGCGGCGTTGTAGAGCCAGCCCTTCACCAACCCGCCATACCACGGAAACACGGCGATATCCGCGATCGTGTAGTCCTTGCCGCCGAGATACTCGCTCTCGGCCAGCCGGCGGTCGAGCACGTCGAGCTGCCGCTTGGTTTCCATTGCGAAACGGTTGATCGGATATTCGAACTTCTCCGGCGCATAGGCGTAGAAATGACCGAACCCGCCGCCGAGATAGGGCGCGCTGCCCATCTGCCAGAACAGCCAAGAAAAGCACTCCGCCCGCGCATCGGCGTCGAGCGGCAGGAACTCGCCGAACTTCTCCGCGAGATAGACGAGGATGGAGCCGGATTCGAACACCCGGCGCGGCTGCGGTCCGCTGTGATCGACCAGGGCGGGGATCTTCGAATTCGGGTTGGCGGCGACGAAGCCGCTGCTGAACTGGTTGCCCTCGTTGATGCGAATCAGCCAGGCGTCATATTCCGCGCCGGCATGGCCGCGCGCCAGCAGCTCTTCCAGCATCACGGTGACCTTCACCCCGTTGGGCGTCGCCAGCGAATAGAGCTGGAGCGGATGACGGCCGACCGGCAGCTCCTTCTCATGGGTGGGTCCGGCGATCGGGCGGTTGATGCTGGCGAAGTGGCCGCCGCTGGGCTGCTCCCACGTCCAGATTTTCGGGGGCGTATAGCCGGAGTCACTCGTCATCGCGTTCATCTCTCCACTGTTTCAGCATCTGGCACCGGGGCGAAGCCGAAGCCCCGCATCGATGGCGCACCCGCGCAAGATAGGGTGCGGGACAGGGTTTTTCAGGCCCTTGTCTTTCCGGCACCGCAATTATCGAGCGATTGTTATATATAGAACGTTCCGATCCTGCGAGATCAGATGCAGCGATCTATCATATTGATACTTCATGCATTTTCTCCGATCAGATGACCCAATCTGACCGAATGATGCTCAAGCGCACGTCCCGATCCATCCGGATCGGACACCGTGCTCTTTCTTGTTGATTGTCAGAGCATCTTTATCCGATCAGATGTTTCCATCTGATCGGATGATGCTCAAGAGC
>NZ_NCAS01000115.1:0-1024 GCF_002255515.1 Acidiphilium sp. 20-67-58
CGAGCATTTGGCTTGCGCGTCGGTACCCTCAGTCACGGCACCGACGGTAAATAGCCGCAATTCAGCGGTGTGCGGGAAAATCGCATGGATCGCATTAAAAGTGGCATCCACCGGGCCGTCGCCCAGCGCCTCAGTCACTGCCGCGGTGCCGTCAATTTCCAGCGACAATACAGCTTTGGCTTTGGCTTTTGAGCCAGCCCAGACTTCCAGGTCTAGGAATTTAATGCGCTGATGGTCGCGCATTACTTCGTCATCCACCAGGGCGACGATATCGTCATCATACACAATCTTCTTACGGTCGGCCAAATCCTTGAAGCGGCGGAAGGCATCGTTCAGGGCGTTATCGCCCAGTTCGCCATAGCCCAGGGTGGCCAATTTATCGCGGAAGGCGGCGCGGCCGGAATGTTTGCCCATCACCAGCGAGGTTTTCTGCCAGCCCACGCTCTCCGGCGTCATGATCTCATAGGTGGCGGCGTTCTTCAGCACGCCGTCCTGGTGGATGCCGGATTCATGGGCGAAGGCATTGCGGCCTACGATCGCCTTGTTGGGTTGCACATCGAACCCGGTGATGGTGGCCAGCAATTTCGAGGTTCGCAAAATCCGGGTGGTGTCGATATTATGGGTATAGGGCGCCACATCCGGGCGGGTGCGGATGGCCATGGCAACTTCTTCCAAAGCCGCATTGCCGGCGCGCTCGCCGATGCCGTTGATGGTGCATTCAATCTGCCTTGCCCCGGCTTTTACCGCCGCCAGCGTGTTGGCAACCGCCAACCCCAAATCATTATGGCAATGGGTCGAGAAGATGGCTTTCTCAGCCCCTGGCACACGCTCGCGCACCATGCTGAAAATCCGCGCCATATCCTCCGGCACCGCATAGCCCACCGTGTCCGGGATATTGATGGTGGTGGCCCCCGCCGCAATGGCGGCTTCCACGCAGCGGCACAGAAAATCCGGGTCGGTCCGGCTGCCATCCTCAGCGGACCATTCCACGTCATCGGTAAAGTCCCGCGCCAGGGTCACCGAA
>NZ_NCAS01000065.1:0-10366 GCF_002255515.1 Acidiphilium sp. 20-67-58
CGCGACAATGACGCCATGCGCCGCTACGGCGACTACCTCCACCGCGGCGCCGAAGCCCTCGCCACTCCCATCGCTATCGCATGGGTGATCAACGACGAGCGCGACAGCCTCCTCGCCCTGCGGGATTTCCTGAACAGCTACCCGGGACGCGTCGACGTCATCGGCAACCGCTTCTTCGACGAGGCCGGCACCTTCGCCGTCTACCGCGACAGCAAAATCCGCACCGAGATCGAGGCCCGCAGCGGCACGCTCCGCCCCTTCCCGATCCTGCCCAGGCCGCTGGCCGCCGCGGTCAAGACCGATCGCCGCTCCCCCGCCACTATTCTCGCCCAGGCCCCACTGTTCGAACGTATCGCCCTGGAAAAATGGCGCGCCGATTGCGCCGAAACCTTTGCTCCCCTCCTCGCCGCCGCCAACCGGACCTGAACCGGACGAGCCGCTGGCCGCCCAAACACAAGCATCCAATCCCAGGTTCGCCGGCGCCGCGGCGAATCGCTCTCCCGTCGCAAAGGACCCACCCGTCGATGGCCACCGATATCGAGACCGCCTACCGCGAGATCGCCGGTTTTGCCCCCGATCAGGACGCCATCAACCGCATCCGTAGCGCCGGCCGCGTTCTCCGCCTGCAGGACCAGGACAGCGGCTGGCTCCTCCTCATCACCCTCGAGGCCCACAACGCCGCCATCCGCAACACGCTCGACGCTGCCTCTACCCTCGCCGCAGCCGCAGGCGCCGCCGCCGGTGACGCCGGCAAGGCAGCCTCCGCCATCGCTCGTGAGATCAGCCGCGCCGGACCAACCCTCGCCAAATCCATTCAGGACACAGCCATCGAGGTCGGCCGCGATCTCCGCGGCTCCATCGATCAGGCCACCGGGGCCGCAAAGGATACAATCACCGAAACAATCGCCACCGGCACGACCAAAATGGATGGCGCCATCGCCGAAACATTCCGTCTGGCCACCGACCAGCTTAACCTGGCCGCCGACAATCTCCGCTCGGGCGCCACCGAAACCCGCGACGGCTTTATTACCCAATGGAAAGTTCTCGCCGCCGAAGCCACCTCAGAGGCCCTCGACGAACGGATCAAGATCGAAGCCGCCCGCTCCCGTCGGGCCAGCCTCGGCACCTTCACCACCGCCCTCGCCATCGCGGCGATCACCTTCGGCGTCTCGGTCTTCATCGCCCACCGCCAGGGCTGGCACCACGGCTACCGCACCGGCAAGGCCGACCTCCTCACCCACGTCCACAACCAGAAAATCCGCGCCTCCTGGGCCAATACCCCAAACGGCAAACTCGCCTATCAGCTCTACAAGGCCGGCTTCATCCGCAAACTCGCAACCTGCTCCGGACAGGGATGGAAAATCGAGACCAGAGACGGCAAGCCGCTCTGCCTGCCAGAAGCAACAAAAGGCGGAACCATCTACGGCTGGTTCCTGAAATGACAGCCTCAGACGCCCAGCGGGCGGAGCGTTTAAGCGACCGCCGCAAGCTCATAATCAACGTGCAATGCGTCATAGGGGAAGATCACCCCACCAGCCTCGTCCGGCCGCAACACGCCTGCGAGCAACAAAGCCTGAACATCGCCATGGACCGCTTTCACATCCCGCCGGACCAGCCGTGCCAGCCCCCTGATCGACATCGCTTCTTTCCCGGCCATCGCCTGCAAAAGTTCCTGCCGGCGCGGCGTAAGGGTCCGCCACATCAGATCAAGGTTCGGAAACGTGATGCGCGGTTCCTGCGCGACGCCGCGAAATGCGGCCGCTAGTCCCCTCCGCGCCTCGTCCAGACTGCCAACGCTGATCGTCACTGTGCGTCTTGCTGTTTCAACCATGCTTCGACATCCTTCCAAAAATCAGCCTCTAACTGGTCAAGTCCGCAAAATTCATAAGGCTCTTCAACCGGGCCGATATGTTTATGGTCCCCCTTCCCGGCTTCATTGTCGTAGCGAAGGGCGCAAACGCCGTTCGATACCAAGGCCAGCCGGTATTTGAACGGATGACTGCTTGCCGGCACCGGTTCGGGCACCCGCCACACAACCATTTCGATGAACGCGGTCTCAGATAACGGCCGCCGGTAGTCGAAGATCGGAACCGCCCTCACCATGTTGGCCACCATACCAACATGCTTGAGTGTTGTCTATCTCGCCAACACCACATTCTCACTCGCCCTGAATAGCTGCGCGCGGCGCCGGTCCGTAGCATCGCCCAGAAACCGCCACCCGCCCGCCACCGATGGAGGGGTCGTTTGCGGGAGGGGGCGGAATCCTACGCTTGGCGGCAAAGCCCAGCGGCTCAGTCGCCCAATCGGCTATGTATCGCAAACGAGTGTTTGAGATGTAGCCATAAAATGGCACGCGAAAGCCGATTTCGTTGCTCCATAACCCGTATCACAATCAACGTGTCGCATAGGTTCGCACTCAATGTTCAGATTCGGGCCTTACCGTAGGATTTCGCCCCCTCCCGCAAACGACCCCATGGAAAAAACGGCACCACGCCATCACGTCCGGCTCGTCATCTTGTGCAGGGGCGACGCAATAGCCGACCCCCGGATCGGTATTGTCGCCTGGCCGCTCCGCATTCCCCAGATGGTGCGCGACAGATTGAGATCGCCAGCACGGGCTTTCGCCACCATCCCGTGAAAATACCCCCCGGCACTCCCCCGGAAATAGTCCGCCGGCTTGGTGGAAACGATCGCCAAGGCAATCGCCGCATGCTCTCGACCCATAGTCACACACGCCTCGCCCCAGAGCGGTTTTGAGACCCCAAGATCGTGCCGCAGCCAATCCGCTGCCTCCACGATTTCAGGCCAGGTCGGCGATCCTTTCGCCAGATAGGGTTTCAACCGCGCCGCAAGCCGGACCAGCTCGTCCGGCGTAATCCGCATCACCGCGCCGCTATCGGTTCTTGCCGTCCGCGCGGCTCGGCCTGCTTGCCTTTGTGCCCTACTGATCGAGCGTTCCTGCCCAATTTGCTCTTTTCCTCCGTTCCAATCCGCCTGCGCCACACTGCCAGTATCCAAACCGTCCCAGGCAGACGGTTTTTCCCCACCACCGGAAACCGGCTTACTTTTCTCCTGAGCAATTACTGTATCCGAAGGATCAAAGGTTTGGTTTGTAGATGTATTATGGGGCTGGTTTTCCGGCCCCTTGGGGTCGGTTTCCACAGAATAAGGCACTGAAACGCTTGCATTTGGCACCCGGGGCAAAAGCGCCTCCAGACGCTCCCGCGCCTCCTGCTGACGTCGCTCAAGGTAAGAAACACCGGAGAAGAGATCGTCCAGGCGGTCGGCCTTTGTCAGCCTGCGGGCAAGCTTCTGTGCCTCCTCCGCCTGTGACTGCCATGCCGGGTCCAGCACGCCATACTCGGCCGCCGTCGCCGCGATCTGAAGCAATCCCGTGCTGGCGATGCTCGCGCGCCGGCGAAGCTGCCGGATCGCCTCGCGGGTTTCTCGTCCCCGCTCCGCCACCGCCCGGAACTCCTCCATGCGAACGGCGAGGGGCGAAAGGTCAAATCCATACGCCTCGATGATCCGCCCCGCCTTGTTGCGGCGCCCATAGCGCTTGCCGTTCGGGCTGTCTTTCATCACCACCAGGCCAAGCTCGACCAGATGCCGGTTCAAGGCTTTCACCTGGCTCAGGCCCAGCCCCAGCGCCTCAGCCTGCATAAAGGCGGAAGGCCACACCACCGGTCGGCTGCCAAGCTCCCAGTCCTGTTTTTGGGTGAACCGGAATAGCCAATCCACCGCATGCACCGCGCGATGCGACAGGCCCAGATAGGGCGCGGCGGACTTGAACGCGGCTAAAACCGCCCCCGGACTCCCCTCCCCGTCTGACAATCCGGTGAAATTTTCTGCCGTCCTCCCCGTCGCCAGCATCGCTGGGGACAGGCGGCGAAAACCATTAGGTGATTGTTTTGTCTTTGTTTTTTGCCCCGTTCCGGGATCGATCGTCGGCATCGTGATCCTCCATTCTGGTTGGATCGCGACAGGCAAAGCTCTCCTGTTTCCGGAAACGGCAATTTCCGCTTGGCAGGAAGGCTCTCAATAGCTATGTTCGGGATTACTGAGGCCCGAACGGTTGCCGATGAGGCCCGTCACGAATTTTCGCAAAGCCCGCCCGGCAAGGCGGGCTTTTGCATGTCTAGGCGGTTTTCTGGATAGCCTCCTTCCCACGTTCAATAAGTTGCAAGAGCGCCTGGCTACGAAGAGCGCCTGGCTACGATTGCGCAGCCCCTGGCGCTCCTTGATGTCGTCGATGAAGGCGAGTGTCTCGTCGGGTAATTGGAACAGCGTCTCCCTCCAACCGGCCTCACGCATGCGCTGGCGGTAGCGGGAGACCTTGCCGTTATCCCGGGGTGCTTCTTTCGACATCGACGAACCCGAATCAGTTTCTAGATACTTGGACTGTCGGGCCAATCCACCGCTTTGTCTAGAGATTCGTATGAACGAGTCGCGATAAGGCCCTGCAATCAGGCCTTTTCCTTGAAAATTCCGGCTGCGGAGATGCCGTCGCCGCTCATGCCGGGCTGCGACTGGGGATGCGACTCGGGCGCGCCGTCACGATAGCCTTCCCTGCTCAGGCGTCTCCGAAAGCACGCTTGGCATTGTGCTTTCGATAGAGTTCCTCGATCGCGAACTTGATCAGCTCGGAATTGTCTTTTTTCAGCCGCACGCGCAGAAGCGCGATCATCTCCAGCGTGTCGTCGTCGAGATAGCCGCCAAAATGCTTGAGCTGTGCCCGGCTTGGCTTGAACTTGCCCGCACGCCCGGCAGGTTTTCGCGCGGGCCTAGGCATCTCGGCGATTTCCGCCGCGGCGATGACTGCTGGCTCCGCCGGTATGGTCGCGGGTCGCGCTTTTGTAGGCAGGTCTTCAGGCTCCTGCTGCCGGCCCTGCATGGCGGCGAGAAAGGTTTGAGCAGTGGGTTTCTTGCTCACATCACGCCACCCTGTGCACAATTGCACTTGTAGTCAATTGCAATTCCGTACGGAACCACTCCCACAAGGCATTGATTTCCTGAGCCGCTTTGCTCTCGGGCTGCACTTCCTGCGCCGTAAGTCCCTGCAGACTGCCGTCCCGATGTACGTTGAATTCATGCAGGACGACAGGAGCACACGGCACGTTCTGCGCGGCGGCGACACCGCGAATGACCTCGGCTTCTGCCCTGCCAGACGGGTGCACGAAATTAGGAACGACAAAGGCCGATGTGCCGGTTGTGCGTGCGAGGCGCGCCGATTTCGGCAATCCCTCGAAGGATTCGATCTCCGAAGTGCAGGGAATCAGTACGAGGTCGGCGGCTTCAACGGCGGCCGGCGTCTCGACGCTGCGGCCGGGCGGCGTGTCGATGAGCACCAGGTCACACCCGGCCTCCTCCGCCCGCTTGAGGGTCTCTTCAAGGTCATTTTCGGTGGTGAACTGGACGAGCGGCAAAGGACGGTCATCTGGCCGGCGGCGACGCCAGTTTATCGAATTCTGCTGGGTATCCATGTCGAGGATCAGGACAAGGAGTCCGGCTGACGCGGCCGCAGTACCGAGGCTGCGGGAGAGCATGGTCTTCCCTGCCCCGCCTTTGTTGATGGTAATCGCCGTGACCTTCACATCCGCCTCCTGTGCACACGTGCAGACCGGCAATGCTGCACTGATTCTGGCGTGTGGTCAATTGCATGATTGCATTTGTTCTGTTTTCCACATGTGGTCTATTGGTTTTGCGCAAAAATGCACGTGTGCACTATGGGTAAATTGCAGTTATGCAAATCCGCATGGCTGCACATATGCAAATTCGAGCGCAGCACGCATGCGTTTGTACTGGGCGCCCCACTTGGCGAGTCACTTTGTGCATGAGTGCACATATGCAATCGTGCATATGCGCACTTTCCGCCAGCGCGTATCCGGCGGGGAGGATTTGGAGGACTGGCACATGCTACGCATAGCATCTCTCAGCCGCCTATCCGGCGGGGAAGGGAGATGCCGTGAAGATCCTCCCCGCCCTCAGCGGGGCGCGTCGGCGCCCAAATCAGGGGCCTGCTTCCTACCAGGGCGCCGACGGTCGCTTGACGGGGCAGGGGAGGGGGTACTCCCGCCCCCCGCCCCGCAGGTCCCCGTTTCAATCAGAATAAGCTTGTTTTATAACACTGAGTGTTATATACACCGTGGCCCTTAGAGTTCAGAAAGTGCTGATGCGCGTATTCAAGAATAAGCCGTTCGCACGATTTGCGCGGAAGGCGGGACTTGCCGACCAAGCTTTACTCAAGGCGATTGCCGATGCCGAGCAAGGTTTGGTGGATGCTGATCTTGGGGGTGGGGTACTGAAGCAGCGCGTCGCACGGGAAGGCGGCGGAAAATCGGGCGGATTTCGTACGATCATTCTGTTCCGGTCTGGTGAGCGGGCTTTTTTTGTTCACGGGTTTGCCAAAAGCGATCGCGCCAACATCCGCGATGATGAGCTGGCGGCATTCAAACTGCTCGCGGCGTCCCTGCTGGCTTATGATGATGTGTCTTTGGCGGCCGCGGTCGCCGCAGGCGTTTTGATGGAGGTGAAGGGCGATGATGAAGCAGTATCGTAGCGCGGTCATGGCCTCGATCCATGAGACGGCGGAAGGCCTGCACAATGCCGGCGTGATGGATAAGCAGACCATGCGCAAGTTTGACGACGCCTGTTTGACGCCGGTGCACCCGCTTTCCGCTGAGGAAATCCGGGCGCTGCGCGAGCGGGAAGGGGCCAGTCAGGCCGTGTTTGCCCGTTATCTGAACGTGACCACCGGCCTAATTTCGCAATGGGAGCGGGGCGAGAAGCATCCCCAGGGCGCTTCCCTGAAGCTCCTGTCACTTGTCGCTAAAAATGGGCTGATGATGGTCGCCTGATCGGACATCAAAGCGCCGACACGTCGCCAAACCATGCCGTGACGGCCAAGCTGTTTCATGCGTGTCGAAGTGACTTGGAGGGCGTTGTTGGTGTGGACATCTGGTAATCGCGGTTGGGAGCGTGAACCGTTCATAGTGCCGCGATCCGGGCGCTGTCGCTCGGCAGTTTGCTTTGGGGTAGCGTCAGACGCAGCCCGCGCTCGGTTTGTTTCAACTGGTCGACACGGATGGCAGCCAGCTCCGAACGGCGCAGCGCGCCGGCGAACCCGACCAGCAACAGCGCCCGGTCGCGCAGGCCGCGGAGAGCATAACGCCACACGTTCTGACGCGTCAGCGGGTCGGCCAGATCGTTCGCGCCATCGCCGTCGCCGCCGGAATCAGCAAGCGCGTCTACCCACATCTGCTGCGCCATACCGTGGCGACCCGTTTACTCGCGCTCGGTATGGACATCACGGATCTGCAGCGCTTCCTCGGCCACGAGAGCATCGCCACGACGCGTCTCTATGCCGAAACAACGGCTGCCTCCCTGCAGCGCCGGTTCGACCAACTGACTGACCCGACCGCCCACGCGTTGATCTCCGGCATCCGGAAACAGCAAGGAGACGAAGCGGCGCTGATCGCCGTCAACATGCTCTCCCAGCGGCGGGCGGAGCGCCTCAGCACTGCTGGTGCATGAAGTTGTGGTGCGCGCCATCGCGAAGACTGGTGTTGACTTCCCGCGGCGAAAACGGCCGACCTCGCGCTTCCTCGCGAGCCTTGGCCCGCTCCAAGGAATCCTCCAGCCGCCAGCGCGCATCCTGGTCGAACGCGAGCGGCTCCGAGCCGTCCTTCAGCGCGACCTGCTGGAGAACCTCGACCATGGTGTCCAGGTCCTCAAGCGCATCGAACGAAAACCTGTCGTCGCGGCGAGCCATGAAGTTCTCCGGACCGCCGCAATCCTCGGGTGGACAAGCACCGCCGCCCCCGGTGCAGACGGGATAGCTCTTCCGAGCCTCCGGCTCCAACCAATCCTCGATGCGGACCTCATGGCGCCAGGGAATGTTCAGGTCGTACTCATAAATAAACCGCGCACCTTTGCGGAATCGCAGCGCCGTCAGCGTGATGTCCGGTGACGACGCCGCTACTTCCCACGAGCCGTAATGCGTGGCGCGCAGATGAAAGTCATAGAGGTGGATGCCCTCCCAGCCCATGGCGACCTGGATCACGCCATGGAGTTCGCGGAGCGTGAAAGTCGCCGGCACCAGAATGCGCCGCCACACCATGGGGCTGATACCGGTCAGCCAGACTTTGACCTGCAGGATCGCCGCCGACGCCAGGGGGTTCTGTTCCGGAGCAGGGGGCTTCGGCCGTCGTTTCATCCGGCCAGATTACTGCCTTTCAGCCCGTTCGTCGCCAGAGACCCCAGACATCCTGATGCTCTCCTATTTTGAAGTGCGGTTGCCCTGGGGCAGTTACCGATTTTCTTCTCGGACATCTCGGCTCTCCTGAATGTGAGTAACTTTATGTGCGCCCGAGCGAATATATCAGTCAACCATACCAAGGGACTGATCGATGCTCAAGAAACTATTGCTCGCGGCAACCATTGCCTGCGTCGCCGCCCCGGTGGCCCATGCCGGCGCCGGCCCGCTCGTTCTCGGCACGGCGGCGAATCCGCCGAAAGGCCCGGGGCCGGGGAAGGTGTTCATGGTGAACCCGGCATCGCGCACAGCCCGGGCCGCTGGCTTCGCCAAGGCCGGAATCCCCGCGGGCAACAGCTTCTACGCCGGGTATGACGCGACCACACGGACGGTCTTCGTGCCGTCGCCCGTCGGCCGCATCACCATGCTCAACGCCGAAACCGGCAGGCGAATGGGGGCGTTCCCCACCATCAGAGGCGCGCGCGTCGCCCGCGTGCTGCCGCGCGAGCGCCTTCTCGTCGTGCTCTCGGCCAAGACGCTCGCCGCCTATTCCCTCGCCGGCCACCAGCCGGTCTTCACCCTTGCCATCGGCGGCAACGCGCTCGCCACCAATCAGGCCGAAACCGAACTCTATGTCGGCGGCAACATGGACCGGCAGATCAGCGTCGTCGCCGTACCGTCCGGTCGCGTGATCAGGTCATACCCGGTTGCCCGTTCCGGCGACCTCGTCACCGCCGACGGCAAGCTCTTCTCGGCGGACATGATGAGCGGGGTCATGAGCGTCGTCGATCCGGCCACCGGCACGATCACGCAGATCCGGACGACCGAGATCGACCCCCATTTCTCTTACGCGGCCATTCCGCACGCGACGGCGGGCTTCATGCAGCTTGCCACCTCTCCCGACGGCCATACCGTCTATGCCGCCGGGTTTTCCGGGCACATCCTGAAATTCTCGGCGCAAACGGCGAAATATCTCGGCGAGATTCCCGTTCGCCCGACGAAGGGGATGAACCAGCTCAGCGGACTCGCTGTCCTCGATCAGGGCAAGGAGGCTCTGGTCACCGTGGAAAACCGTCATGAGGCCGCTCTGGTCAGCTTGCGGGACGGCAAGGTGATCCACCTCTTCAAAGGTATCACCAGCAATCGCTGGATCGTCGCCGCTGGGCGCCGACTGGCTGGGCAGTTGGCAGTGGGTGTTCCTGATCCTGGTTCCTGGTCCTGTCCTCGGTGCGCTTTCTATGGCGATCCTGCGCCGGCTGCCGGAAGCGCTGGCGGTCGCGGGAGGACGCAGGTGACCCAGCTTCAGCCGAGACGGCGGAAAGCCTGCTCAGCCTTACGCGGCACGCATGGCGAAACGGCTCATGACGCTCCCCGTTACCGTGGTGTTCGCGCGCGTTCCCCGGCTCGATGTCGGAAAGCGCAGACTGACCAGCCAGATTGGGGTCGTTTGCGGAAGGGGGCGGAATCCTACGGTCTCTCCGGCGGCACCGAGAGGCGCCCGCCGGTTACCATCATCCGGCTTCCAACGCCCGGTAGACCGAAGCCCGGCCGATGCCGAGCTTGCGGGCGATCGCCGTGGGTCCGAGACCAAATTCCTTCAGTCGCTTGACCTCGGCGACATCGATGCTGGGCTTGCGGCCCCGATAGACGCCGCGCACCTTGGCTGCGGCAATGCCCTCCAACTGCCGCTCACGGCGCAAATTGGTCTCGAACTCGGCGAACACGCCGAGCATGTCGAGAAATGCCTTGCCGGCCGCCGTACTCGTGTCCACCGGCTGTTCGGTGGCACGAAGCGCCACCCCCTTCGCCTTCAGCTCATACACAATGTCCTGAAGGTCCTTCAGCGACCGGGCCAAGCGATCAATTCGGGTAACCACCAGCGTATCGCCCTCGTTGAGGAAATCGAGCAGGAGCGCCAGTTCGGTCCGACCGTCGCGGCGGGTGCCGGTGGCCTTCTCGGCGCGGATGACCCGGCAGCCGGCCGCACGCAGCGCCTTCTGCTGGATCGTGAGATCCTGATCGATCGTGCTGACGCGGGCGTAGCCGTAAGCGGTCATGAATTGTCTCGCGAGGCTCTAGATGCCTCCACGTTATCGTATCAGAATGCCAGAA
>NZ_NCAS01000026.1:0-44853 GCF_002255515.1 Acidiphilium sp. 20-67-58
TGGGGGCATGCCCCCAACCCCGTTGCCATCACATCAACCCTCAGCCATCAAAGCAAAGGACTCTACTTCTGAACGGTACCAATCAGGGGTGCACGTCAGATATGATCGCGACCCTATGGGTTCCATGTGGCAACCGATACACACTCATTGGAGCGGCACTGCTGTCTGGCACAAGAGCCTTGCCGCTTACACAGACTTGGAAATGGCCCGGTATCTGCCGAAAACCGCGCGCGACAAGCCGGTATTGCAAAACAGTCCTGATGCGAGCGAGATGGGGCCCACCGTCGATTACGGGTGCGCAAACGTGTACCGGATCGCGAAAAGGAGGATTAAAGTTAGCAAACAACGTGATATAATTAATACCATCAGAAAATTGGTTCCGGTTTCCACAATCAAGGTAAGTCTCAACCGGCAGCATTTCAGCCAAAATTACATCATGATTTTCAAGCTCGATATGATGATACGTTACACTCGGCACGGATACCTGTCGTATCGAAAGTCCATTGATCAATTTTTTGATCTCGATCAGGTATCCATCAATCCAGATCGCATGGTCCGGTGAGAGATAAAGATCCCGGCATGGTTGGCCAGAGCCGAAGGCATCCTTCTCGATCAGAACCGGCAGGACCAACTCTGGCGACCGGTGCCTGCGGCAATCCACCCGCCGCTGTCCATGCCAGATAATCTTGTGACGATCTCCGGTACGGGTAATGACGTGGTCCCCTTCGCACAAGGTTTCCACCAGCCGCAATCCGTCCGGGGTCAACAGCCGGGTGCCTTGCCTGAAACATGGAACAACGATCTCTACGGTTTTCGGATTGGTCCCACTGACAGCCTGGACGGCCAGTGAACCCGGCGCTGTTGAGAATGTAATCTGGTACGGCGTTTGCCCATCGTTGAGTGTCAGAACATTGCCTGTCACAGAACCGCTGACCTGCTGGGTCTGTCCGTAACCCGTTATGTCAATTGTATCGCCGGCAGAGAACCCTCCAATAGTACCGGAAAACGGGTGCGCCTGGTTTAAAACGACATTTGAACCTGAACCTGTAAAATCGATTAACATTCCAGAGGTAACATTATTTGAAAAAGTAACATTCCCGCCAGCCAGATCGATAATACCAGTACCAGATGCGATAGTATTAAAATCTAAATTTGTTCCTGATGAAATAACTATCGTTCCATCATTTACAAATGGGGCCAAAATGGTCGAGCTGCCAGAAAACTGCCAATTTGCGCCTGCAGCAATCGAAACGGTGCTGAATTGTAGAAATTCCGCCGATGGATCGGAAAATGTTCCGGCAACGTTCCCACCAAACACGAGATCGGCAACCGATCCGCCATAGACAAGGCCATCAAAGGTGGCGCCGGGCAAAATTGTCAATATATCTGTCGGGGTTGCCGCAACACCTGAAGCAAAGGATATGGCAGCCCCCGAGCTTGCACTGACCATACCTCCTTGAATAATATCAACATAATTCTGGCCACTTGGCACCAGAATGCCTGTCGCTCCGTCAATTGTCCCCAGATTGGTCAATTCAGCGACATTATTGAGTTCTACACCGACGCTACCCCCCTGTATCAGGGCTCCAACAAGATTTATCGCGCTTGCCGCTCCAATCTCCAGTCCAATGCCACCGTTTCCGGCAGTAATCATGCCTGCATTCAGAAGCGAACTGCCCGTTACATCGCCACTCAATTTGACCGCAATCGAGCTTGAACTGACTATCGTGGCCAGTGCATTATTCTGAATGCCAAAAGCGCGACCCGTTGTGGATTGTATTGCGCCAAACGCTCCAGAAATCAGTCCTGAATTATCGATCTGGCCGCCTTCATACAGAACGATACCTTCGCCAGACGGCGCCACGAGACTCCCCGCGACATCAATGGTCCACACCGCCGGTGCGACAATCGCGTTTCCCGATGCCACGGCAAAATTGCCCGTTACTGTAACCGGGTCAGCATACTGAGTTGATGAAAGCGAGATCTCTGTCGCCTGGCTCCCGGTAATCGTGTCAGACATTTTTGCCCCTCAAGATTCAGCCGAACAGCCATATAATCCTGAGGTTGTGTATATATTAAACTTTAAGTTGATTCTATATAAAATTTACGTTTCATTAATTTTTGCCCCCCTGAGGATGGTGCCAGGCAACTGGGCATCAGGGTTGAAATACCCATAAATCAGTCGAGCAGTTGCGCGATTGATCCCCGCCACCGCCTCGAGATCTTTCAAGCCTGCCTGGCGAACGCCTCTTGCGGACCCAAAATGATTAAGCAGGGCGCGTTTACGGGCTGCGCCAATACCAGGAATACCGTCGAGTTCGCTTGTCGTTATTTTGCGGCTCCTTCCGGCTCTATGGGTCGTGATTGCATACCGATGGGCCTCGTCTCTCAACCTTTGCAGGAAATAGAGTACGGGATGGCGCGGCGGCAGTTGAAACGGGGCACGCTCCGGCAAATGAAACCACTCACGCCCGGCATCCCTGTCCGGTCCCTTGGCAATCGCTACAAGCGGAATATCGACGATACCGAGTTCATCGAGCACAGCGCACGCCGACGAGAGTTGCCCCTGCCCACCATCGATGACGACCAGATCCGGCCAGGAGCCTTCTTCACGCAGCGGATCATCTGCCTGCGCGCGCGCGAAGCGACGCGTCAGAACTTCCCGCATCATGGCAAAGTCATCTCCGGGGGTGACGGGCCCCTTGATGGCGAAACGCCGGTAGGCTGACTTCACGAACCCTTCAGGCCCGGCAACGACCATCACGCCATAGGCATTGGTGCCCATGATATGCGAGTTGTCGTAGATCTCGACGCGCTGCGGCGAAGCCTCAAGCCCGAACAACGAAGCTGTGGCGGACAGGAGCTTTTCCTGGCCAGCAGATTCGGCGAGCTTTCGTTCCAGGGCTTCGCGGGCATTGGTGGCGGCATGATCGACAACCTGCCGCTTCTCCCCACGTTGGGGAACAGCCATCTCGACCTTATGCCCTGCCTTGAGACTGAGAGCGTCCCGCAGCAGTCCCGCCTGGGTAACGGCGGTGCTGAGCAGGATCAGAGGCGGCGGAATCTTGTCGTCATAGAACTGGGTGATAAACGCACCGATCACGTCACCAGCGACTGCCCCCTGAGCATGAGTGGGAAAGAAACTTCGATTCCCGTAGTTTCGTCCGCCGCGGATGAAAAAGACCTGGACACAAGACTGGCCTGCAGCCTGATGGATTGCGATGACATCGGCATCCCCAACCGTTTCGGGGTTGATCACATCGTCACCGCTTATATGTGCAAGACCGCGAATTCGATCCCGGATTGCAGCGGCCCTCTCATACTCCATGGACTCAGACGCTGCCTGCATTTCCGCAGCCAGATCACGCTGAACTGTACCGGCGCGGCCTGAGAGAAAATCGCTCGCCTGCCGCACCAGCGCACCATAGGCCTCGGCGTCTATGCGCCCGACGCATGGGGCGGAGCATCGTTTGATCTGATAAAGCAGGCAGGGTCGGGAGCGGTTGGCGAAAACGGAGTCTGCGCATGTGCGAAGCAGAAACACCCGCTGCAGCGCCTGGATTGTCTGGTTCACAGACCAGGCGGAGGCAAATGGTCCCCAATACCGCCCCTTTCGCGTCCGAGCACCTCTGTGCTTGACGAGTTGGGGAAACTCGCCCTCCTCGGTGATCATCAGCCACGGATAGGACTTGTCGTCTCGAAGCAGGATATTGAACTTCGGACGCAGCTTTTTGATGAGATTTGCTTCGAGAAGCAAAGCCTCGGCCTCCGTGTGCGTCGTGATGATCTCGACGCTCACAGTCTCCGAAACCATGCGCCGCAGCCGCTCCGGCAACCGGGCGACCTGCGTGTAGGTCGTCACACGTCTCTTCAGGCTGCGGGCCTTGCCCACGTAGAGGGCACTACCGTCGCGATCGAGCATCCGGTAGACGCCCGGCGCTGCCGGCAGCGACCCCAGAGCGGCCGCAATGATGTCGACCCCTTTGGGGGGCGTTTGGGGATCGGGCATTATGGTGGCCTGTCAGTGCGGCAAGACTGTGGATAACTCTGTGAACGAATTCGAAGCCTCTTGGCTTCAAGCGATAGTCAAGTCGGCCGGGGAATTTTATGGCAACCCGGGATCGGACAGATAAGCGACTGATATTGCAAACTAATCTTTCAACTCAAAACAACATGGCGAACTCCTGTAAACAATTGAACAAAACCGATTTGCCACGTCTATACGCGTGGACAACTTGCGATACAGCCGTTCAAAGATTTTGCCGGGATGGGATGATACAATGCCAAAAGGGATCACCAGCTATCGGAAAGTATCGCATCCAAACCGCGGTAAAGTCCCGATTGTCGATAGTGATATCATGACAGCCCGTTGCGCATCGAGGAGCCTCTTATGCCCGCCCAGCCCAATTCGCCAGATATCAACTCGCGTTCAAGCCTTTCGGTCCATGCGCTGAGACCTGGGGAAATCGAACATTTCCTCACCGACCTGAATGAAACGGAAGCTGCCTATCTGCGTGCGCAAGATTTCTCGGGCAAGGCCGCATCCGTCGTGTTGCTGCCAAGCCCGGAGGGGATATCGCGAGCCGTCTTGGGGCTTGGTGACCATCCGGGTCCGGCAACATTTGGCGACCTGCACAAGAAACTGCCGAACGGTATCGACTGGACCCTATTGCCTGGGAGTTATGATCCCGGCGAGGCATATCTCGGCATCACGCTAGGCGCATACCGGTTCGACCGCTTCCGCAAGCCAGACGCGAAGCTACCACACATTAGCGTGCAGAACGCACCAGACCGGGCCAAGCGTCTTGCCGAGGCGGTTTGTTTCGCCCGGGATCTCGTCAACATGCCAGCCAATCATCTGGGGCCTGCGGAACTCGCCGACGCGGGGGAAGCGCTGGCGAGGCGCCATGGCGCGCGATCCAGGCGGATTCGCGGTGCTGAACTTGCAAGCGGCTACCCGGCACTCCACGCTGTGGGGGCAGGGTCGGACCGCAAGCCGGAAATCCTCCAATTCAGTTGGGGGGAGAACCCTTCGCATCCCTTGATCTCACTTTGCGGCAAGGGCGTGTGTTTCGATTCGGGCGGCTACGATCTCAAGCCCAGCGCGGCGATGTTGCGCATGAAAAAGGACATGGGTGGCGCGGCAATAACCCTGGGCGTCGCGCAGGCCATCATGGCGCTCGACCTCCCGGTGAGGCTCGAAGTACGGATCGGATGCGTTGAAAATAGTGTTTCAGGACACGCCATGCGTCCGTTGGACGTACTGGCCACACGGGCAGGCCTAACTGTGGAGGTTGGAAACACCGATGCAGAGGGCAGACTGGTCCTGGCGGATCTGCTAACCGATGCGGCGGATGCAAAACCGGACTGGCTGATCGATTTTGCAACGCTGACAGGAGCCGCGCGTGTCGCACTCGGGCCTGAATTGCCCGCACTTTTCGCGAATGACGACAGGCTCGCGGATGCATTGATTGCCTCCGGTACTGCTGCACATGACCCTTTGTGGCAGTTGCCCCTTTGGCATGGCTACGAGTCGTGGCTGCACAGCAAAATCGCCGACATGAATACGGTTGCACCGAAACCCTTCTCCGGAGCAATCGTGGCGGCTCTCTTCCTCAAACGCTTTGTCCCCGCAGGCATAGCCTGGGCTCATATCGATACCTATGCGTGGAACGATTCAACTACACCGGGAAAACCGGAAGGAGGAGAAGCCCAGTCGCTAATGGCGACGGTTGGCGCTATTGAATATTTGGCCAGTATATCGGTTAGCGAACGATCCTAATAATTTGTAGGTAATTAAATAATATACAGCAACGGAATTGCAATGTTTTCATGTTTCAATATCTTGAGAATTAACTTCGACGTTCACACTTGACCTTCGATCAACCTGCTGGAAAGTTGGCGAACATCGATGTGATCTTTCGTAACGAAAGTTCAAGCTAGACGATGCAACGCCAGTGTCTTCTGGTGATCAGAATGCCGGGTAGCCGGAAGGAAATTGTGTCATGAGACAGCGTATGGATGCAGAAGGACTGGTGGAGATTTTCCGTGATACGATCGTCGCTCTCGTCAGGCGCGAAGGCGTCGATCTATCGGCCCGTCAGCTCGGTGTTTTTCTCACCTGCTATCTCGATGAAGACGCTCACACCGTGCGTGGCCTCGCGAACCAACTGAATGTTTCAAAGCCGGCAATCACGCGCGCCCTCGACCGGCTGTCCGATCTTGACCTTGCCCGCAGGAAGGTTGATCCAGCCGACCGTCGTAGCGTACTGGTTCAGCGTACAACCAAGGGCTCAGCGTTTTTGCGGGATATCCGTTCCGTGATGAGTGAATTGGCGATGGACGAACCACGACATTCAGAGCAAACCAACCGCTGTTCGGCGGCACCCAACTGAGTGGAAGAGTGGAATTAGATGATCGATCGGCGCGGGCTATTAGGCTTTGCTGTTGCCTTCCTCACCGCGTCAGGCATCCAAGCGCACGCAGCAACGGCACTGCCGGACCATACGCAAAAAACCCTTACGGCAGTTCTGACTTATCTGAATGGCCTGAAAACCGTAACCGCGCACTTCATGCAGGTTGGCCCTGACGGATCAGTTCGCACGGGCACTGCGATTGTCCAGCGTCCCGGCAAAATGCGGTTCCAATACGACAAGCCGAATCCACAACTCCTGGTTGCCGGCTTTGGCTTGCTTGTCTATCACGATCCCGAACTGAACCAGACAAGCAATATCCCGCTGGCCTCCACGCCGCTCGGCATTCTGCTGTCAAAACACATCCGTTTCGACGGTGACGTGAAATTGCTGCGGGTGACCACCCCGCCCGGTGAGATCCAGGTCACCTTGGCAAGGGTCGGGAAGGAATCTCAGGGGCATATCACCCTCGTATTCTCCACCAATCCGATCGAATTGCGGCAATGGCGGATCACCGACGCCCAGGATCGCGTTACTCAAGTCAGCTTATATGACCTTAAAAAAGCCCCCCCCTTCCCCGACAAGACATTCGAGTTCATCCCGGGCTTCAATTCGAACTGACCTCCCGTGATACGGCCGCCATTGTGGGTGCAACTCTGGCAGTCCGGAGAGCGATGCTGACAGGGGACGCCGGATTTGCGACAACCCGGTCATGATCTCCCGCTCATCAAAACTGATCGGCATTTCGTGCTGCCGCAAGCTCTTTGGCATTTACGGCATGGTCAATCACGCTGCCTCGGATACCTATGTCCGCGCCGTCGATTTCGTGGTTGGGGGGATGCCTCTGCTCATTCCAGCAAACGGCGATCGGGCGCATATCGATACGCTTCTGGACCGGCTCGATGGACTGATCCTGACCGGCAGCCGCAGCAACGTCGCTGCCGTATTCTATGGCGGACCGCCGCAACCGCCTGAAGATGCGCCCGAGGACCCCGAGCGGGACCTCGTGACGCTGCCCCTCGTGCGCGGTGCCATCGAACGGGGCTTGCCGGTCCTGGCAATCTGTCGTGGCCTTCAGGAGCTTAACGTTGCTCTCGGCGGCACTCTGCACCAGCGCCTGCAGGACCTGCCGGGAAGAATCGACCACTCGACACCCATGCAGCCACACGGGCCGGTCAGGACCGGGAAAGCTCATCATGTCATCTTGCGCTCCGGTGGCCAGCTCGCGCGGATCGTCAAAAGCGAAGCTCTTTCTGTCAATTCCCTCCACAATCAGGGGATAGACCGGCTGGCTCCGGGCCTGCTGGTAGAGGCTCGCGCAACCGATGGCACCATCGAAGCGGTCACCGGCACGGGAGCGGGCTATCTCGTCGGTGTGCAATGGCACCCCGAATATGATTTCGAGCATGATGCAGCGTCGCGCCGCATATTTGAAAGCTTCGGTGCGGCAGTGGATAAAGCAGGCTGATCGCTCGCAGGAAAAGTAGGAAACGGACATGCTCGACTTCGTGATCGCCCCTCCAGCCACACCGGCCGTGCCAGTCGCTGGCGGAGGATATTTTCCAATCCGGCGGATTTTCTGCGTCGGGCGAAACTATGCCGCCCACACCCGCGAGATGGGCGGAGATCCAAACCGCGAGCCGCCGTTCTTCTTCACAAAGCCCGCCGATGCGATCGTCGTGGGCGATTCCGTTCCCTTCCCCTCCGCCACGGACAACCTTCATCACGAGATGGAACTGGTTGTCGCTCTCGGCTCGGGCGGCAAGGATATTCCGCCCGGCGCCGCCCTTGATCACGTCTACGGATATGCCGCGGGCGTGGATCTCACCCGCCGGGATCTTCAGGACGAAGCAAAATCGCTTCGCCGTCCATGGGACATGAGCAAAGGGTTCGACCATTCCGCCCCGGTCGGCCCAATTGCCCCCTCATCGCGCGTTGGTCATCCTGCTTCGGGCCGCATCTCCCTCACCGTCAACGGCGAACAGCGTCAGAACGGCGACCTATCCGACATGATATGGCCCGTTGCCGATATCATCGCTTGTCTCTCCAGCCTCGTGGAACTGATGCCCGGCGACCTGATCTTCACCGGAACGCCGGATGGGGTCGGTCAACTGCGCCGCGGCGATCGAATCGCCGGGGTCATTGACGGTGTCGGCCAGCTCGAATTCACGCTCGCATGACACAACTGACCATCGCGACCTGGAACATCAATTCTGTCAGGCTCCGCCGCGATCTGCTGCACCGCCTGAACGAACTGGCGATGCCCGACATCATCTGCCTGCAGGAAACGAAAGTACCTGACGAACTCTTCCCCGACGATTTAGGCGCCGCGCTTGGCCTGCCTCACGTGCTCAAGCGCGGCATGAAAGGTTATAACGGTGTCGCCATTCTCTCTCGGCTCCCGCTTGAGACGCTCGAAGAGACGCCCGACTGGTGCATGAAATCCGATTGCCGGCACCTCGCCGCCCGGGTCGAAACCGGGTCGGAACCGCTTGTGGTGCACAATTTCTATGTTCCGGCCGGTGGCGACATTCCTGACCGCGAGGAGAACCCGAAATACGGCCACAAGCTGGATTTCATCGCCGAAACCCGTGCCCATTTCGCGGCCAACCGCCCACACCGCGCAATCCTGGTCGGGGATCTGAACATCGCGCCGCTGGAAAACGATGTCTGGAGCCACAAGCAATTGCTGGGCGTCGTCAGTCATACCGCTGCGGAAACCGAAGGGTTGAACGCGTGGCGGCGCGAAGGCTTCATCGACGCCATCCGGCATTTCGTGCCCGATGATCAGAAGCTTTTTACCTGGTGGTCGTACCGGAACCGGGATTGGCGAGCGTCAAACCGTGGCCGGCGCCTGGATCACATCTGGGTTTCGGCGGACCTGTCAGGCAAGCTGACCCGGTACGCCATTCTTCAGGATGCCCGAGACTGGGAACGCGGTTCCGATCACGTCCCTGTGGCGCTGACGCTCGATCTGTAAGCCTGCAAAGCGCGCTTCAGGGCGCGCCGCGCGGCGGCAGCCTCGCGGGCCAGCGCAAGCAGCTGCGGGATCTGGGCGGGCTGGCGCAAAACACTCCTCACGACCTGACCAAGCTGGATACGGCCATCCGTGCCGAGTGCGAGAAGCGCTGCCGGCGGCAGATGCCGTCCGGCAGGATCGGCGACAGCCCGCAGAACGGCAAACCCGAGGCCATGCTCCAGGGCAACGCGTGCAACGGCCGCGGATTCGAGATCGATCGCGACCGCACCGGTGGATGCGAAGAGCATCATCTTGTCTTGGGGAGTAACGGCAACCTTCCCGCCGCCGATCATGGCGTCAGCGGTCACCCCGCCGAAAATGTCCGCAAGCCGGTTGTCACATGGAAAAGCAGTGCCGGCAGCATCGAGTATCCGCCTTGGGATGAGCAAGTCGCCCGCCGCAGAACCTGGATCCAGCCCGCCTGCAAGACCGAAACTGATGATCGCCGAAACCGAGCTATCCCGTGCCAGCGATCGCGCTGCACGAGTTGCCCCTTCCGGCGTTCCACCGCCAACGGCGACCTTTGCGTCCATGCCATGCAGGAGGCTGGCTTCCGCGGTCAGCCCCGTCACGAATCCCAGCATGATGCGGACCGGGTGCTCAGCGCGGGCTGAGCACCATGATCATCTGCCGGTTTTCCATCTTCGGCATCTGCTCGACTTTGGTATCCGTCTCCATGTCAACACGGATACGTTCCAGCACCTTCACACCAAGCTCCTGATGAGCCATTTCTCGGCCACGGAAACGAAGCGTGACCTTGACCTTGTCGCCTTCGCCGATGAAGCTTTTCATGGCGCGCAGCTTCACCTGATAATCGTTCTCGTCGATATTCGGGCGGACCTTGATCTCTTTGATCTCGATCACTTTCTGCTTCTTGCGCGCCTCGTTTTTCTTCTTTTGCTGCTCGTATTTGAACTTGCCGTAATCGAGCAGCTTACAGACAGGAGGATCAGCATTCGGACTGATCTCGACAAGGTCGAGCCCAACCTCGCCGGCGCGGCGCTGCGCCTCTCTCGTGCTCATCACACCGAGCATTTCGCCCTCCTGGTCGATCAAGCGGACCTGGGGCACACGAATATCTTCATTGACGCGCGGGCCATCGCGGTTTGGCGGGCTCGGCGGAGCAGGTAGTCTGGCTATGTCGGTCTCCTGTCGTTGTGGACGCAAATAGAAATTAGCTTTATTGCTCTAGACGATATCGGGCTGCCAAAGCAACAGAACAAGCGCCCGGCCCTTCAGTTCCCCACGATCAGGTCCCCACGAATGGATCAGCCTCGTAGCGGACCGCGACCAGGGACAATCCCTCCGGCGGCGCAGTCGGCCCGGCGGCGGCACGATCGCGCGCAGCAAGAGCCTCGGCCACCCGGCCGACTGGCCAGCGCCCATCCCCCACCAGCTTGAGCGTGCCCACCATGTTCCGCACCTGATGATGCAGAAAGCTGCGCGCGTCCGTCTCGATCACCACCATGTCGCCATCCCGCATCACGTCGAGCCGATCGAGCGTACGCAGCGGCGACTTCGCCTGGCACGCACTAGCCCGGAAACTGGTGAAGTCATGCCGGCCCAGGAGGGACTGGGCCGCTTCGTGCATCGCCGAAACATCGAGCGGCACCTTCACATGCCAGACGAAGCCCTCCTGCAAGGCCGGCCGGGCTGCTCGATTGAGGATCAGGTAGCGATATGAGCGTCCGATCGCCGAAAAGCGCGGACTCCAGTCCGCCCACAATACCGGCGCTGCGGCAAGCACCACTACGGCATGCGGTTTCATATGGAAATTCAGCGCCTCGCGCACCGCCCGCGCGTCGAACTGGTCCGGCAATTCAAGAGCCGCAACCTGCCCGGCGGCATGCACCCCCGCATCCGTGCGACCCGCGACAACGCTTTCAGCAGTGCCGCTACCGCATAGCCGAGACGCTGCGGTCTCCAGCACCTCCTGCACGGACAATCCATTCTGCTGACGCTGCCAGCCGACAAATCCCCTGCCGTCATATTCAAGCCGGAGAGCCCAGCGTGTCACCCGAGACGCGTCCCGATACCCACCGAGTGCCCACGCAGAAATGCCTCCGCGGGCATGGCGGCGCGTCCAGCGCGTTGCACCAGCGTCAGCCGGATTGCTGCCTCGCCGCAGGCAATGGTCAGCCGATCGTCGAGCACCGTTCCCGGCTCACCCTGCCCTTCTGCGGCGTCCGCACGCAGGATCTTGAGCGTCTCGCCGTCCAGGCGAGTCTCAGTGCCAGGCCAGGGCTGGAATGCCCGGATTCGCCGCAGAATGGCCGCTGCCGGCGTGGACCAGTCGATCACGGCATCCGCCTTTGACAGTTTCGGGGCATAGGTCGCCCCGATTTCCGGCTGCGGCACCGGGATGCAATCCGCTTGCAAAGCCTTGAGGATCAAGCGGGCGCCAAGGGCAGCGAGCCTGTCATGCAGATCCGCCGTCGTATCCTCCGGGCCGATCGGCAGCGACTCGGCCAATAGCATCGCACCGGTATCCAACCCTTCGTCCATCTGCATGATGGTAACACCGGTCTGCGTATCCCCCGCCAGCACCGCGGCGTGGATCGGCGCGGCGCCGCGCCAGCGCGGCAACAGGCTGGCATGGATATTGATGCAGCCCCGCCGCGGCGCGGCCAGCATGTCCGCGGGCAGGATCTGGCCATACGCGGCGACAACGGCAACATCGAGATCGAGGCCACGGAAATAGGCTCTTTCTGCGTCATCGCGACGCAGGCGCTCCGGCGTCCGCACCGTCAGGCCGAGTTGATCGGCCGCCTCGTGAACAGGGCATTTGCGGATGCGATGCCCTCGCCCGACCGGACGCGGCGGCTGACAATACACCGCCACCACATCATGCCCCGCCGCATGCAGCGCCATCAGCGCCGGGACGGCAAATCCCGGCGAACCCATGAACGCAACGCGCATCAGCGCGTCGGCTTTCGGGCTGCCTTTTCGCGCAGATCCTTCGCCAGCTTGCGCAGAATCATGTTCCGCTTGAGCGCCGAGAGATGGTCAACGAACAGGACGCCATCCAGATGGTCGATCTCGTGCTGGATACAGGCGGCCAGAAGTCCATCAGCATCGAGCAGCCGCTTCTTGCCGCCCTCGTCCTCGAACGACACGCTGATCCGCCCCGGCCGGATCACCTCGGCATACTGTCCCGGCAACGACAGGCAGCCCTCCTCACGCGAGACAAGTTCGTCGCTGCGGGTGGTGATCTCCGGGTTGATCATGACGATGGGCTGCTTCTGGCCGTCCGGCGCCAGATCCATCACCACCAGGCGCAGCGACACGCCGATTTGCGGGGCGGCAAGACCGATGCCCGGCGCGCGATACATGGCGGCAAACATCCGCGGCACCAGTTCAGCGACCTCACTCCGGTCGGCGCCGACAACCCGGCGCGCCTTCATGCGCAGTCGCTTGTCGGGCACGATCAGGATTTCGGGGATTCCGGCATCGGCAATATCGGTCGTCACACTCATGCGCGGCATGTAGCGCCGCCGCCCCGCCCGATCAATCGGTACTTGCATTGGCCGCGATTTATACCCATTTCGGGGGTGCGAAACGCCGTCCGGGTTTCGCTTGTCTCGCTCGAAAGGAGGAGGCTTTGACCACTCGCGTTTTCACTTCGCCCCTGTTTCTGGGCTTCGATCATCTTGAGCAGGTGATTGAACGTGCCGCAAAGGCCTCGTCGGAGGGATACCCTCCCTACAACATCGAACAACTCAGTTCGACGAGCCTGCGGATCACGATCGCTGTCGCCGGGTTCACGATGGATGATCTCCAGATCACACAGGAAGACAATCAACTGGTGATCCGTGGCCGTCAGAACGACGACATGCAGGGACGTATCTTCCTGCATCGCGGGATTGCTGCACGGCAGTTCCAGCGGGCTTTCGTTCTTGCCGAGGGCATCGAGGTCAAGGGAGCATGGCTCGACAACGGGCTCCTGCATATCGACCTCGCACGACCGCTACCGGAAGCAAAAATCCGCACGATCGCCATCAAGAAAGGTGCAGGCGGCCAGAATGGCGCCAGCACGGCACGCACGCTCGACAGCGACGCGATTGCATCGCGCGTGGTTGGCCGTGAACTCCAGGAGGGTTCCTGACATGAACATCAAGACCCATGACGGCATCACCGAAGATGCCCCGTTCCAGGCGTTTCTCGATCCGCATCAGATCACCGAATCGCAGCTCGCCGAACTCGGCCTTGAGGAAATCGCTTACGTCCGCCCGATCATGACGCCTTCAGGCCCGGCCTTCGGTGTGTTCGCTGCCAACGGCGTGCCGATGGCGATCGCAGCCGACAATAACGTCGCCCGCGCCGCCATCGTCCAGCATGAACTTGCGCCGGTATCGGTTCACTGAGACCTTTGCGCCGGCTTGAGTAACGAGCGCATTGATTACCTTGCCATGGCAAGACATCCGGTCAGATGGAAACATCTGACCGGATACTTCTTTACAAGGCAGACATGACCCCGCCGGGGCAACCCACACCCGTGCCGCCAAGCCCGCAATAACCGTTCGGGTTCTTGGCCAGATATTGCTGATGATAGGCCTCGGCAAAAAAGAAGGGGGACGCCGGAACAATTTCCGTGGTGATCGTGCCAAATCCGGCCGCAGAAAGCGCCGGCTGGTAAGAAGCGCGGGCTTCTTCAGCGAGACGCAACTGCTCATCCGATGCCGCACAAACGATCGAGCGATATTGCGTGCCGATATCAGCACCCTGGCGCATGCCTTGCGTCGGATCGTGATTTTCCCAGAACACCTTCAACAGAGCCTGGAACGAAGTCACCTTCGGGTCGAAAACGACAAGAACGACCTCTGCATGGCCCGTGCGACCCGAACAGACTTCCTCATAGGTCGGGTTGGGCGTGAATCCGCCTGCATAGCCGACAGCGGTCACCACAACGCCCGGCACCTGCCAGAATTTACGTTCGGCGCCCCAAAAGCAGCCAAGACCGAAAATCGCGGTTTCCGTTCCCTGGGGATAAGGTCCGGCCAGCCGCGCACCGCTGACATGGTGGAATTCGGGACCGGCTATTGGCGTCGCGCGACCTGGCAGCGCCTCAGCAGGCGTCGGCATTCGCGTTTTCATCAAGCTCATCATGGCTTTGATCCCCTCCAACACTTTCATGCCCGGAAATCCAGCCCAACGGCAATCAGGCCAGCTCGGCCAGAAGCGAGTGTTGAGGATCTCTCGGCTCGGCATGATCTGTCAACGGGATCGGATAATCGCCACTGAAACAGGCATCGCAATAGGCCGGCGCTTCCGGGTCGCGCCCGCTATGGCCCAGGGCGCGATAAAGCCCGTCGATCGAGATGAATGCCAGACTGTCGACGCCGATCAGCGCGGCCATCTCCGCCTCACTGTTGCGAGCTGCAAGCAGTTTCGCGCGCTCTGGCGTATCGATGCCGTAGAAGCAGGAATGCGTGGTCGGCGGCGAGGATATCCGCATATGAACCTCGCGCGCGCCGGCCGCGCGCACCATCTCCACAATCTTCTTCGACGTGGTGCCGCGCACGATCGAATCGTCCACCAGCACAACGCGCTTGCCCTCAAGCGCCGGCCGGTTGGCCGAATGCTTCAGCCGCACGCCAAGATGGCGAATCTGGTCGGTCGGCTCGATGAACGTCCGCCCCACATAGTGATTGCGGATAATGCCGAGTTCGAACGGGATACCGCTCCGTTCGGCATAACCCATCGCGGCCGGCACGCCGGAATCGGGGACAGGGACGATCAGATCGGCCTCGACAGGGGATTCCTCGGCAAGCTGGCTGCCAATACGCTTGCGCGCCTCGTAAACCGACTTTCCATCGACAACCGAATCCGGCCGAGCGAAGTAAATATATTCAAAAACGCAGAATCGCGGCTTTTGCGGCACGAACGGCTTGAGGCTCCGCACGCCGTTGCGATCGATCGCCACGATCTCGCCCGGCTCGATATCGCGCACGAATTCGGCGCCGACCATCTCAAGCGCGCAGCTTTCCGAAGCCAGCACCCAGCCGGGACCGCTACCGTCAGCCCCATGCGTGCGGCCAAGAACCAGCGGACGGACACCCAAAGGATCACGAACGCCGATCAGCAGGTCATTGGTCAGCGCGACCAGCGAATAAGCCCCCTGGACTTGCTTCACCGCGTCGATCAGACGGTCGAGCACGGTTGCATAGAGGCTGATGGCAATCAGATGAACGAACACTTCGGAATCGGTCGTGGACTGGAACAGGCAACCGCGCCGCACCAAGGTCCGCTTCAGCGTATGGGCGTTGGTCAGATTGCCGTTATGGCCAACCGCCAGGCCACCGAATTCGAATTCCGCGAACAACGGCTGGACATTCCGCAGTAGCGTGGCGCCGGTCGTTGCATAGCGATTGTGGCCGATTGCGCGGGTTCCCGGCAGACCGGCCATGACCTTGGCGTCACCATAATTGTCACCGACGAGGCCTATACCCTTATGGGCATGAAAGCGGACGCCGTCATGCGTGACGATGCCCGTCGCCTCCTGGCCGCGATGCTGGAGCGCGTGCAGGCCGAGCGCCGTGATCGCGGCAGCGTCGGCGACGTTCCAGACGCCAACGACACCGCACTCCTCGTGCAACTTGTCGTCATCGCCAGCAGTCATTTGATTTTCGGATTGTATCACGCCGCTTGATCCCCTTGCGACCGGAGCTTGTCACATAATGCCTCGGTCCTGCCCTGTCGAGGACCAAACCATGCCGGCATCTATTGGCTGGGTCCTGTCACGCCCGCGGCGGAATTCGGCTGAGCGGACGGCATGGACGGTTCCGGACTGAGGTTGTCGACATGGGGCCTGTAGGCTGGCGGCAGAAACGCCACCAGAAATGCAGAGCCGTTCTCGGCGTAATTCAGGAACCGCGCATGCCGGATTGCAGCAGGCCATTCAGGCGGCTGCAGGAAAATCGACAGGCCGATATAGGCAAGGCACACGATCACACCGCCGCGTACAATGCCAAAGGCCAGACCAAGCGTGCGATCGATGCCCGAAAGGGCAGAGTCCCGCACGAGCGATCCGAGCCAAGCACTCAGGATCGACAGCACGATGAGCACAACGATGAACACAATACCAACCGAAGCCGGCAGCACGAGTTTCGGATTCCCCACAATCCCGGTGATCTGCGGCTCGATATCGGGATAGAGAAGGAATGCAGCCGCACCAGCTCCGATCCAGGCGCCAATCCCCAGAACCTCCCGCACGAAGCCTCGGGCCAAAGCGAGCAGGCCAGAAAGCAACACGATAGCAATCCCAACACCATCAGCCCAAGTCATAATTCCTCCTCCGCCCTGCTGCCACCCTCACTACCCATGGCCGCAACAAGATCGCTCAAATGTCCGTATTCGACCAATGACATGCCATCCGGCGACATCAGCCGCCTTTGTCCGCCAGCCACACGGCGCGGCAGCACGGCTCTTGCGAAGCCGAGCTTGACCGCCTCCTTCAACCGCAATTCCGCCTGCGCCACCTGGCGCAATTCGCCAGACAGGCCGATCTCGCCAAAGAAGACCGTCTGCGGATCGGCCGGCACTCCGCTGGCCGCCGAAATGAGGGCGGCGGCGACAGCAAGATCCGCGGCCGGCTCGGATACGCGCAATCCGCCGGCGATATTGAGATACACGTCGTGACCGCCAAGCTTCAGGCCGCAGCGTGCATCGAGAACAGCCAGCAGCATCGACAGCCGGCCCTGGTCCCACCCGATCACCGAGCGCCGAGCTGACCCCGCCCCGTTGGCCGAGAGCAGCGCCTGCACCTCCATCAAGACCGGCCGTGACCCCTCCAGACCCGCAAGCACAGCGCTGCCCGTGACATTGCCGTGCCGCTCGGCAAGAAAAAGGGCGGATGGGTTGGCAACCTCGGCCAAACCACCCCCGGTCATTTCAAATACGCCGATCTCATCGGTGGCGCCGAACCGGTTTTTCGCGCCGCGCAAAATGCGGAACTGGTGACCACGATCACCCTCGAAATGCAGCACAACATCGACCATGTGCTCGAGTACACGCGGCCCCGCGAGCGCGCCTTCCTTGGTGACATGTCCGACCAGCATCAGCGCGAAACCCTGCGTCTTTGCCGCCTGGATCAGGGCAAAGGCATTCGCGCGCACCTGGCTCACGGTGCCGGGAGCCGATTCGATGGTCTCGTCCCAGATGGTCTGGATACTGTCGATCACGACGAGTGCGACATTGGTCTCGGCGCGCAATGAACCGAGTATGTCGGCGAGAACTGTCGCGGAGGCCAGGTTAACCGGCGCCGCCTTGAGGTCGAGCCGTTCGGCCCGCAGCCTGATCTGCGCAACCGATTCCTCTCCGGAAACATACAGCACCCGCTGGCCGGAGGCGGCGAGACGGGCCGCGGCCTGCAAAAGCAGGGTAGACTTGCCGATTCCCGGATCGCCGCCCACCAGAATGACGGAGGCCGGCACCATCCCGCCCCCGAGCACGCGATCAAACTCGTCGATCCCAAGCGGAATTCGCGGCGGCGGAGGCGTCTCTCCCGCCAGCCCGACGAAATCGATTCCCCGGCCGGTCTGAACCGGTGCCTTGCGCCCCGTGCCGGTTGGAATGACCGTTTGCGGCTCAAGGGTGTTCCAGGCGCCGCAAGCTTCGCACCGGCCCGCCCATTTCGGGGCCACTGCGCCGCATTCATTGCACACGAAACGGGTGGCACCCTTCGCCATTCAGTCGCCGGTTACCGGTGAGATCGGCATCAGTTCGGCCGCCAGCCAAACCGCGTGAACAGAAATTGCCGCAGCGCCAGAAGTGCGTCCGGCGGAGCCGTGATCGGCGCGAGGGCGAGACCGGCGCTGTCCACCGTGAGGGCAATCGCACTCGCCGCCGCCGCAGACTGAAGGGCAGGCTGGCCGATCGCCCCCAGCGCGGCCTGGCGCCATAGCGCGACCGATACTGCGGGCGTCAGGCGCGGCAGGATCAGGATGAAATCCAGCCGGCTTGCGGCCACTACCGCCTGATAGGCGCGTTCAAGCGGCGCGGGCAGTGTTGCCACCCTGCGGGACGAGGCGAGTTCCTCAACCGTCGGCAAGGCGGGAAAGCGCTGCTCCCGCCTTGTCCCGCCAGCCTGATCGGAGCTGCCCAGCGTGCAGATCGCGCTACCGTTCGCCGCCTGCAGGGAGGCCATATCCGCCGGAATGTCTTCTCCAGCGAGCAATACCGCATCTGCCTCGCCGAGCCTGAATGCTCGTGCGACCGCCGATATGTCGCGAAGTCCGAAAATCGGCGAAATCGGCACGCCAAGCCGCTCGAACGCCAAAATCGCTGCCAGATCAGGACTTTCCGGCGCCGCTGCGGCCAGGCGGAGGGGGCTGGGCTGCGCGAGCCTTGCTAGCCCGCCACGCACCACAATCACGCCAGGATTGATCCCGGCAAGAATGGGAATCCACTCCCCCGGCCGGAAATGAACGCGCGGGTCGCCCGTCAGATAAGCGATCGGAGCTGCGCCAGGGAGCAGCGCTCCGGTATGGCCGTCCGCCGCGACAAGGGCCTGCAGCCGGTTTGCGCCAGTAACGCCGTCCCGTCCCCCCGCAGTTTGAACCCGCAAGAGAGCGTCCGGCGAGAGGATGGCTTGAACCCCGAGCGAAATCGCATGAGCCCAGCGGTCGATCCTCCCGCCGGGCAAGCCCCCCACCAAAATACGATAGTCACGATCCGACGTATCGGCGAAGATCGTGCCAGTCGGCGCGATGCTGCCCGCGGCGGACGATATCCCGGGAGTTGCCCCCGCCAATGTCGCGCCAAGTGCGCCGAGGATGAACCGGCGCCTCACCCTGCCAAACCTCTCGACCCGGACCTAACGGTCGTAGCTGACAAGAGCTTCGAACGGCACGTCAAGACGATCCCGTCCTTTCAGGAACTCCAGTTCGATGAGCGCCGCCGCGGCCGGCACCGTGGCGCCGACATTCCGCAACAGATTTATGCCAGCCGCCATCGTGCCTCCCGTCGCCAGCAGGTCATCGACGACGACGACCCGCTGCCCCGGCTGGACGGCGTCGGCCTGGATCTCGATGCGGTCGGTGCCGTATTCGAGATCATAATCATAGCCAACAGTCGGACCCGGCAGTTTGCCGCGCTTGCGGAGCATGATGAACCCGCACCCCAGCTTGAGGGCGAGCGGCGCCGCAAGAATGAAGCCGCGGCTTTCCACACCCGCAAGCATATCCGGGTGATATGCCCGAACCACATTGGCGAGACGCCCCATCGCCACCTGCCACGCATCGGCATGGCGAATGAGCGTGGAAATATCGTAGAACAGGATGCCCGGCTTCGGAAAATCGGGGATCCCGCGGATGTGATCCTTTAGATTCATGCCGCCGGTATAGCGGAGGCGGCAGCCTTGGCAACGTCCGCAAGGCCATCGTGCGGGACAAAATCATTCTTGCGCGAATTCACGCCGCCTTGCTCTCGTCACGATATGGGTGTTCCGCTATTCAGGCATCAGCTGGCGCCGTTTCCGCTCGACGATGTCGCGCGTTTCAGCTACACAACATATAGAGGATTTTTTGCTATGGATCGTCGTTCGCTACTAGGTATGGTGGCTGGACTTGTGAGCGCCGGTGGCATCGGAACATCATTTCCGGCAGCAGCAGCCGGAGCGGCCACCGATTCCCCCTACACGGCGCGCAGCCTCGGCAATCCCGACGCCCCTATCAAAATCTACGAATATTTCTCCCTCAACTGCCCGCATTGCGCCGAATTCGCCACGCATGCGCTGCCCAAGGTCATCGAAACCTACGTGAAGCCGGGTAAGGCGTATTACGTGTTCAAGGATTTCCCGCTAAACGAGGACGCTCTGTGGGCAGCCCAGATCGCCCGCACACTGCCGTCAAGGGCGTATTTTCCCTTCATCTCCGAACTTTTCCGCACGCAAGATGAATGGGCCTACGCGCCGGACCTGAAAACGCCCAAGGATTACCAGAACGCGCTGTTCCGCTACGCCGCCCTCGCCGGCATGGATCGCGCGACGTTCGACGCCGCCATTGCGAACAAGAAGCTGCGCGCCTTCGTCCTCAAGGAGCTGAACGAGGCGGAAAAGACCTACAAGGTCAATTCGACCCCCACCTTCATCATCAACGGCCGCAAGCGGGAGGGCGCTGTGTCGTTCGACACCTTCTCCTCCTGGCTCAAGGCCGCGTAGGTCCGGCTTGCCCGCGCGTTTCGCCCGCCTGCGGATCAGCGGGTTCAAGAGTTTCGCCGATCCGACCACGATCGACATCCTGCCTGGGCTGACCGGCATCATCGGGCCGAACGGCTGCGGCAAGTCGAACGTAGTCGACGCGCTGCGCTGGGCGATGGGTGAGGCCAGCGCAAAGTCCCTGCGCGGCGGCGAGATGGAAGACGTAATTTTCGCCGGCACAATGGCGCGTGCCGCGCGAAATCTCGCCGAAGTATCCATCACCCTGACCGACACGGGTGGCCTCGCCCCGGTTCCGTTCCAGAACGAGCCGGAACTCCAGGTCTCGCGCAAGATCGAGCGCGGCAGCGGCAGTTCGTATCGGGTCAACGGCCGCGAAGTCCGGGCACGTGATGTCGCGACCCTGTTCGCCGACCTCGCCTCCGGCGCCCGCAATTCCGCGATGATCAGCCAGGGCCGGGTCTCCGCCTTGGTAAATGCCCGCCCGGACGAGCGGCGCGCCCTGCTCGAGGAAGCCGCCGGCATCACCGGCCTGCACGCCCGCCGGCACGAAGCCGAACTCAAGCTGCGGGCAGCCGAGCAGAACTTGCTAAGGGCCGACGACCTGCGCGCCCAGCAGGAGTCCCGTCTCGCCGAGTTGCGCAAGCAGGCCCGGCAGGCCAATCGCTACCGGAATATCTCGGGGCTGATCCGCGACGCCGAAGCCGAATATCTCGCCATCGAGCGAGAGCTTGCGGAGCGCCGCCGCCATGCTGCGCGCGCGCACTTCGCCGAAGCCGACGCCGCGGTCGGCCGCGCCGAGCGGATCCGTGACGAGGTGCTAAGCCGCGAGACCTCGCAGAACGACGCGCTGCCCTCCTTGCGCGCGCGCGAAGCGGAAACGCGGACGCGTCTCGAGCGCGCACGGATCCTCGCCGAGCAGATCGATGCCGAGATTGCGCGTCTCGAAGCGGCTCGGCAGGAAGCCGAAGCGCGGGTGGCGACCCTGCGAAAGGACCACGCCGGCGCCGAACGGATTGCCCACGACGCCGAAGCCGCCGCAATTCGGCTGGAGGCAGAGCGGTCGCAACTCGCCGCCGATCACGAACTGGCTCCCGCCCGACTCGATCAGGCACGGCGCGAGGCCGAGGCCGCTTCGGCCGCCCTCGCGCGGTGCGACGCCGCAACCCAGCAAGCAACGGAAGCCGCTGCCCGCGCCCAGGCCGAGCGTCAGGCACTGGAAACCCGGCTGACCCAGGCCCGCAATACCGCCAGCCAGGCGGATCGCCGGGCCCGCGAAGCCGAAGCCGCCCATGCCAGCGCGCTGGCCGCTCTTGTGTCACCCGAGCGTCTTGCCGCCGCAGAAGCCGCCCGCGAGGCGGCGGAACTGGCCGTGACAACCGCCGAGGCCGCCTATGCCGAAGCCCAGAACCGGGTGCAGGAGGCGGAAACCCGGCGCACGGAGACCCATGCCGCCGCCATCCGCGCCCGCTCCGCCGCCACCGAAGCGGACGGCGCGGCGACGCGGCTCAAGGCCGAAACCGATGCGCTGAAAGCCCTGCTCGCCCAGAAATTCGGTCGCGATCCCGATCCGGTCCTGGACCGCATCAAGGTTCCCGCCGGGCTGGAAACAGCGCTTGGCGCCGCGCTGGGCGCTGAGCTCTCGGCAGGTGAACAGGCCAGCGCCGCCCGGCACTGGCGTCCCCTGCCAGCCATCACGTCCGAGGCCTCGCTACCCCGGATCGGCGAGACGATCACCGCACCCGAAGCCCTCCGACGTGCCCTTGACCACATTCTCCTGCTGCCGGCCGGCGAAGACGGCGATGCTTTGCAGGCGACGCTGCGCCCGGGGCATATCCTCGTCTCGATCGAGGGTGGGGTCTGGCGTTGGGACGGATTCGTGGTCCGTCCTGGCGCGCCGACGGAAGCGGCCGTCCGCCTCGCCCAGCGCAACCGGCTGGACCAGCTCGACATCGAGTTCGCGCGCGCGCGGGAAAGTGCAGAGGCGGCACGCGCCGCGCTGCAGGACGCCGAAACCGCCGAGCGCGATGCGCGGCGGACCGAGGAGGAGGCGCGTACGTCCCGCCGCTCTGCCGAATCCGCGATCGACCGCACCCGCAAGGATCTGCGCACGGCAACGGAGACCGCGAGCAGGCTGGCGGCTGAAGCCGAGCGATTGGCCACCCGCGAGACTGCGGCGGCCGAAACCCGCGCCCGATTCGAGGCCGAGGCCCAGGATGCTCGCGCTGCACTTGGCTCGATCGAGTCCGAATTCACGACACTGGATGATGCCCGGACCCTTCGCGACGCGCTGGAGCAAGCGCGCGCAGCCCTGGCCGAGAGCCGCCGGCGCGACAGCGAAGCGACCCAGGCCCTTCAACGCCTGCAGGCGGAAACCGAAACCCGCGGGCGCCGGCTGGACACGATCGTCCGCGAACAGGCGGACTGGGTCGAACGCGCACGTGACGCCAATGACCGACGCACCGACCTCGCTGCCCGCTTGCGCGAGGCCGAAGCCAGCCTCGATTCCCTCGGCGCGGATGGCGGCTCGCAGGAGCGACGGGCTGAAGCTGGCACTGAGCTGGCGGGGGCAGAATCCGACCACGAGGCCGCCGCGCGGGACCTTGCCGGCGCCGAAGACGCTGCACGGCGGAATTCTACCGCCGCGCGCGCCGCGGAGCAGGATCTAGCCCGCGCCCGAGAAGCCCGCATCGGCGCGGAATCCGCCGTGCGCGAAGCGGACCATGCCTGGGGCACCGTCGCCGAAAGAATGCTGGAGCGCCTGGGGGTCGATCCCACCTTGCCCGCAGTGGCCGATCCGTCGCCCGACGCCGCCGACAAGGCGCGGAAGCGGTTCGAGCGCCTCACACGGGAACGCGACGAAATGGGCCCGGTCAACCTGCGCGCCGATATCGAGGTCGGCGAGATCGAGACCCGTCTCGCCGCGATCGAACGCGACCGCGAGGAGATTACCAGCGCAATCGCGAAGCTGCGCGGCTCGATCGGCCATCTGAACCGGGAGGGCCGCGAGCGCCTCTCTGCCGTCTTCACCGAGATCGACCGCCACTTTCAGGCCCTGTTCACCCGGATGTTCGGCGGCGGGCGCGCGCATCTGGCCCTCACCGGCTCCGATGACCCGCTTGAAGCAGGACTCGAGATCTTCGCCGAGCCGCCGGGCAAAAAACTCGCAACATTGTCGCTGCTTTCCGGCGGCGAGCAGGCTCTTACCGCGCTGTCGCTGATTTTCGCGGTCTTTCGCTGCAATCCGGCACCGCTCTCGGTGCTCGACGAGGTCGACGCCCCGCTCGACGATGCGAACGTGGAACGCTTCTGCCGCCTGCTGGAGGATATCTCCCAGGATACCGGAACCCGGTTCATCGTTGTGACCCATCACCACCACACGATGGCGCGGATGGACCGCCTCTATGGCGTCACGATGCAGGAACGCGGGATTTCGCGCGTCCTGTCGGTCGATCTCGGCACGGCGGCGGCGATGGTCGAGCCCGCCGGCGCCATGGCAGCGGAATAGATTTCACGCTCGCGATATGTTGACTTGGAACGGCAGCATCGGTAGCAACCGCTGCCGCCTGTCGGCGGGCGTAAGGGTGTGAAAATGGGTGACGAACCGGCTCAGGGGCCAGATGATCGAAACGATTTCGATCAGCGCCTTGCCGCCGCGCGAAGTCGTGCCGGGCTAGACAAGTCCGCCAAAGGCGCCGCGCAGCAGGACAAGGGTCCCAATCCGTTCAGCGTCGCAACGCGACTGGGCGCCGAAATGGTGGCGTCTCTGGTCGTGTCGGTCGCGATCGGCTATGGACTGGATCGCCTTTTTCATTCAGCACCCTGGTTCATGATTGGCTTCGTGCCCATTGGCGCGGCTGCGGGGCTTCGAAACGTGTTCCGGGCCATGGGGCCAGGCGACAAGGACTGACCGGAGGATACGGATGGCGCAAGAATCGGGGATCAACGCTCTGGGGCAGTTCCAGCTGACCACCGGTTTCGGTGCGTTCGGCAAGGCAATCGAATTCACCAATTCGAACCAGATGATGCTGCTCGCCGCCGTGATCGTCACCTCTCTTTTCGTGATCGCGCTGCGCCAGCGCGCGCTGGTTCCCGGCCGCATGCAGGGATTGGCCGAAATCAGCTATGAATTCGTGCACAACATGGTGATCGACACAATCGGTGAGGAAGGCAAGCGCTTCTTTCCCTTCGTCTTCACCCTGTTCGCCTTCATCCTGATCGGCAACATCCTCGGCCTGTTCCCGTATTTCTTTGCCTTCACCAGCCATATCGCGATCACCGGCGCGCTTGCGCTGTTCGTCTTTGCCCTCTCGACGCTGGTGGGCTTCTGGTATCATGGCATCGGCTTCCTGAAATTCTTCTCCCCGCCGGGCGTGCCGGGCTGGCTGCTGCCGCTGCTGATCCCGATTGAAATTGTTTCCTTCCTTTCGCGCCCGATTTCGCTTTCGGTCCGACTTTTCGCGAACATCACCGCAGGCCATGTGATGTGGGAAGTGTTCGCCGGCTTCATGCTGATGCTGGTCTCGGGCCTGGGTGCCGTTGGCGTCGTCGCCGCGATCATCCCGCTCGGCCTCAACATCGCGCTCACAGCGCTCGAGTTCCTGGTCGCGTTCCTACAGGCTTACGTGTTCGCGATCCTGACCTGCCTTTACCTGCACGATGCGATCCACATGCACTGATCGCCTCGCGCATCCCTTTAACTCCACCGGCCTGACCGGCCTCAGCTACCGCTTGAACTGAAAGGAATCCTAGTTATGGCCATTGACACCCTTCTGCTTGCTCGCGACGTCGGTGCAGGTCTGGCGACCATCGGCGTTGCCGGCGCAGGCGTCGGTATCGGCAACCTGTTTGGCGCTTTCGTTGGCGCGGTCGGCCGCAACCCGGCGGCTCGCGACAAGATGTTCCGCGACGTTCTGCTCGGCTTCGCCCTGACTGAAGCCGTCGCGCTCTACGCGCTGGTCATCGCGCTCATCATCCTGTTCGCCTGAACCACCGGCAGGGATACTTCACGCGATGCGCCGAACCATCATACTGCTCGCTGCCACCACCCTGGGCCTGACGCCGGCTGTCGCCATGGCTGAAGGCAAGATGCCGCAGATGGATTTTGCCAATCCGCTGACCGGCGCTCAGGTCGTGTGGATGGCGGTCATCATGGTCGCGCTGTATTTTATTCTGGCGCGCTGGGCTCTGCCCAGGATCGGCGGCGTGATCGATAACCGTCACAACCGCATTGCAAGCGACCTTGAAACCGCCCGCCGTGCCAAGGCGGAGGCCGAGCATGCAGTGCGGGACCTCAATCTCGCGGTCCAGAACGCGCGGGAATCGAGCCAGGGTGCGATCGCCGAGGCGGTGAATGCCGCAAAGGAACGCGCCCGGGCACAATCCGCGACGCTGAACGAGCGGCTCAACGCGCAGATTTCAGCGGCCGAAGCCGAAATCGAGGCAGCACGTCGTACGGCGGTCAACGCTTTGGCTCCGATCGCGCGCGACGTCGCGTCCAGCCTGCTGCACCGCCTGACAGGCGAGGCTGCGGAGCCTGGTCGCGTCGATCAGGCGATTGCGGCACTTTCAACCCAGGGGTGAGCGACCATGGAATATGAAGCCCTTACCGGTACGCTGTGGGACAAGGGAACTTTCTGGGTCACCGTTGCGGTCCTGATTTTCCTCTTTTTCTTCGGCAAGAAGATCGTCGGGGCGATCACCACGATGCTCGACCAGAGAAGTGCTGAGATTCAGCGCGAACTGGATGAAGCCTCCCGTTTGCGCGCCGAAGCCGAAGCCATGCTGAAGGATGCCGAAACCCGCCGCGAGGCCGCACTCGCGCAGGCCAAGGACATGCTCGCCATGGCCGGTCGCGAGGCCGAACGCCTTGCAGCCGACTTGCTGACAGAGGCCGAGGCTTCCGCCCGCCGGCGTGAACAGATGGCGAAAGAGCGGATCGCTGCGGCCGAATCCGCGGCTGTTGCCGAAGTCCGCGAGGCTGCCGCGGCACTTGCCGCGCTTGCTGCAGAACGGGTTCTCAAGGAAACCATCGATGCGGCCCACGATCAGGGTCTTATCGATCAGGCGATCTTCGGTTTGCCCGCAGCGCTGAGGCAGAAAGCAGCCTGATGCCTGGCGGATGCTGCCCTTCCGGGCAGCGTCCGGCTCCGGGCATGGCGCAAACCCCCGCCGGTTGATATACCCGGTCGTGAGCGGCACCGTTTTCATTTCCTTTTCGCCGCCGAGATACGAGGTCCACCCATGGCGCGTCGCCGGCAACTTTACGAAGGCAAGGCAAAAATTCTGTTCGAAGGGCCGGAACCCGGCACACTCGTGCAGTATTTCAAGGACGACGCCACCGCGTTTAACGCCCAGAAGAAGGGCGTGATCACCGGCAAGGGCGTATTGAACAACCGCATCAGCGAGTTCCTGATGCAACGCCTCGGCGAAATCGGCATTCCCACCCATTTCGTCCGCCGCCTCAACATGCGCGAACAGCTTGTGCGCGAGGTCGAGATCATCCCGATCGAGGTGGTCATCCGCAACGTCGCGGCGGGCAGCATGAGCACCCGGCTCGGCATCCCCGAGGGGACGCGGCTTCCCCGGTCCATCATCGAATACTATTATAAGAACGATGCGCTGAACGATCCCATGGTGTCCGAGGATCACATCACCGCATTCGGCTGGGCCAGCACGCAGGATATGGACGACATCGTCCATCTCAGCCTGCGTATCAACGATTTTCTGACCGGCCTATTCCTTGGTGTCGGAATCGTATTGGTGGACTTCAAGATCGAGTTCGGCCGGCTGTGGGAGAACGAGGATATGCGCATCGTTCTCGCCGATGAAATCAGCCCGGACAACTGCCGACTCTGGGACGCCAAGACCAACGAAAAGATGGACAAGGATCGTTTCCGCCGTGACCTCGGCCGGGTCGAGGAAGCGTATCAGGAAGTCGCCAAGCGGCTCGGCATCCTGCCCGAAGCCGGAACCCGCGACATGAAGGGCCCGGAGATGATGCAATGAAGGTTGTGGTCGCGGTCAAGCTGAAACCCGGCGTGCTCGATCCTCAGGGCAAGGCCATTGGCCACGCACTCGAAGGCCTGGGATATGACGGCGTCACGGATGTCCGGGTCGGCAAGCTGATCGAACTAGACATCGCCGAGACTGACCGCGAGAAGGCAAGGTCTACCGCCGAAGCGATGGCGAGACGCCTGCTCGCCAATACAGTGGTCGAGAACTTCGAGATTTCACTTCCCTGACGACCGGGCGTTGCGGCGCCCGCCATTAGCGCCCATCTCGAAGGTAATGATGGGCGAGATGAAAGGCGCCAGCGGCGTCAATGGCCTCCTCCAAGGGCCCCGCGATGAATAGGGTCGTTTCACTTCTCATACGCCCGATGCGTTTGCTTGGGCACCGCTGGTACCGGCGCCTGCGGATGGATCTGTGGTTTCCACATGTCCCGCTGGCGCTCGCAGTCGGCGTCGCTGGCGCGCTCGCGATTCTGCCGACTATCCAGAAATTCGCTGCGGAATATCTTCATCTCGATCTGGCCAACCTGGTCAGCGCCATTCACCCGATTTCGGGAAATATTCCCGGCCTTATCCTCAACGGCGTTCCAACCGTCGTCGTTGGCGCACTCCAACTCCTGATCGCCATTGGGTTGCTGGGCCGCTCGCGTATCGCCTGGCTCTCGGCCATCGGGATCACGCTTGCCCAACTTCTGCTGACCGTTCATGTCCAGGCAGCGTCCAGACTCGATGGGGAAGCGATCTACATCATCGCCCTGCTGGCCTCGCTCCTGCTCGCACGCAACCACTTCTCCCGTTCTTCACTGGCCGCCGGCACGCTGTTCGCTGTGGCCTCGGTACTTGTCTTGATGGTGTACGGGGTGCTCGGTTCACTGCTTCTCGGCGCCGGCTTCAACCCGCCAATCACCAATCTGCCGTCAGCGCTTTATTTTGTTATCGTCACGATGTCGACCGTGGGGTATGGCGACATCCTCCCCAAGAGCGAGAACGCGCGGCTTTTCGTCGTCTCGCTCATCGTGCTCGGACTGACGGTCTTCGCAACCGCACTGACTGCCGTGATCGGCCCGGTTCTGCAGAATCGGATAAACCGGACGATCGGCCCCCGGAGGCAGAAAATGAAACGCGTCAACCACTTCATCATTTCCGGCCATGGCGTCCTTGCCCGAAATACAGCCCGCGAACTGCGCAATCGTGGAGAATCCGTGATTGTCATAACGGAATTCGAGGATGCGAGTTTCGGCGATGCCGAGACGGTGATCGGCGATCCCACCGACCTCGATACGCTCCGCAAAGCCGGTGGCGAGCATGCGCGGGCGATTCTTGCCCTTTCGGATGACGACTCGGAAAATGCCTTTGTCGTTCTCGCGGTCCGGGAACTGGGCACGGATGCCAAAAAGGTGGCCGCGGTGAGTACCCGCAAGAATCTCGAGCGCGTCCGACGGGTTCACCCCGACATGGTTCTCGCTGCCCCAGTCTTCGGCAGCGAGGTGCTGGCAATGGCCCTCATGGAGGAGAAAATCGATGGGGACTGGCTTCTCAGCCGGTTCCTCGATGTTCGCCCCCATGAAGACAATACCTGATTTTCCGCTCCCTCGGCGCGAGATTCAGGAGATATCGGACTGCCAGATCCGCACGGCAGGCCGCCCGGTCGTCGCGGCGGTCAAACGGGCCTGCTCGAGACCGGAGCGGGCATTGGCGAGAACCGCCGCAGGGTCATCGCCCGAGCGTGACCACCGCGACGCGATGCCAATGGCGACATGGCGACCGGTTCCCGCCAGCATCGCATCCAGCCGCGCGACGATCCGGTCTCCCCGCTCGGCAGCTACCAGATGATCCACCCCATCGCACCAGGCGGCAAGGCGGGTCGGGCCGATCCGCCCGATCAGGTCGCTCGGACGCAACATGTCGCGCAGGGTTTCGGCCGACTCACGAATGACGGCAGATGACGCTTCCGATCCTTGCGTGCCGCTCGATCTGACCCAGCCTATGGCGAACATGGTGCCAACGCGTTCCTCGATGTCCAACCGGTCAAATCGGCGATCCGCCTGTGCGAGGAAACTCGGCAGGGGCCACAATCCGGTTTCAGGATCGAGCGCATTCCGCTTCTTGGTGGCGCCAGCCGTAAGCAACCGGGTCACGAGGCGCCGCAAATGCGGTCCGATCGCGGTCAGCAGATCGGTTTCCGCGGCAGTGAACCGCCTGTCTCCACGACTACGCCAGGCCACGAGTGAAGCCGCAGGGAGATGCCCGGCAGTTGCAGTTTCCAGATCGACGGGAATGGTGAGGATTTCACCGCCGATGCAATCGGTCAGGCCGATGCCATAGGGGTAATCAGCGAGGATCGTTTCCCCCCCCTGCTGCACCGTCGCCGGGCGCACCACGAAACACATGCCGGAATCGGGAAATTCCGCTGCCAGCAAGGCGCAGGCCGCGGGGCCGGCGGTACTCGGGTCAGGCAGTCCTGCCAAACTATCGATCATGCGTGCCATGCGGTCGAGACGCCCTGAAATGTCTCGTCCGTCACGGGCGCCCTCGGATGCTTCCATGGAAAAGCCTGCCTCATACGTCATTATCAGGCTTTTCGCAGGATTGGGTAAATAACGTATTACCGCCCGATTGACAGGCTGAACCCACCTCAGCATGGTCTCGCCGGAACAAATACGGAAAGGCCGCCAATGGATCACACACCGCTCGCCGCGACGATTACCGCTGCCTGGGACCGCCGGGACCAACTCGATCCGGCCTACCAGGGACCAGTGCGCGAGGCGGTGAACCAGGCCCTCACCTTGCTGGACGACGGCGTTCTGCGGGTGGCGGAACCCGGCCCGGACGGCTGGACCGTGCATCAATGGCTCAAGCAGGCCATTCTCATGTCCTTCCGCCTGCTGCCGAACCGGAGCATGGAAGGAGCCGGCGGTGCGCCCGTGTTCGACAAGGTGCCGATGAAATTCGGCGACTGGGACGATGCCCGCTTCGCGGCCGCGGGGATTCGGGCGGTGCCGGGTGCGGTTGTCCGATATTCCGCTCATGTCGGGCGGAACACGGTGCTGATGCCGAGCTTCGTCAATGTCGGCGCCAGGGTCGGCGAGGATACGATGATCGACACCTGGGCAACGGTGGGCTCCTGCGCGCAGGTCGGCCGCAACTGCCATATCAGCGGCGGTGTCGGAATCGGTGGAGTGCTCGAGCCGCTACAAGCCAATCCGGTGATCATCGAGGATGACTGCTTCATCGGCGCGCGCTCGGAAGTCGCTGAGGGCGTGATTGTGGAGCGCGGCGCCGTGCTTTCGATGGGAGTGTTTCTCGGCGCCTCGACCAAGATCGTCGATCGCGCAACCGGCGAGATCTTCTATGGCCGCGTACCAGCCTATTCCGTTGTCGTGCCCGGAGCATTGCCGGGCAAGGCGCTGCCTGACGGCAGCCCGGGCCCATCGCTCGCCTGCGCCGTGATCGTGAAGCGGGTCGATGCCCAGACCCGCTCGAAGACCGCGATCAACGAGCTTCTGCGGGCGTGACCGGCACGGACCCCGTCCCGATCGCGCAGCTTTTGCTGCGCCACCGCTCGGTCACGCCGGTCGATGATGGCGCTCAGACAACGCTTGCTGGTCTGCTGGAGTCGCTCGGTTTCACGGTCGAGACGCTGCAATGCGGCGAGGTTTCCAACCTCGTCGCCCGACGCGGAACCGGCAGCCCGCATTTCGCCTTCGCCGGTCACACCGATGTCGTTCCCCCTGGCGATGACTGGCGCCACCCGCCATTCGGCGGCACCATCGCGGATGGGCTGCTCTATGGGCGGGGCGCCGTCGACATGAAGGGCGCGATCGCAGCCTTCGTCGCAGCGCTGGCATCCCGACCGGCATACCGGGCGGGAACCATCTCCCTGCTGATCACGGGCGATGAGGAGGGCGAGGCCGTCGACGGAACCCGGCGCATTCTCGACCATTTGGCCGAAAATCGCGCCCTGCCCGAATTCTGCCTGGTCGGCGAGCCGACCTGCCGGACCACGCTTGGCGATACGATCAAGATCGGCCGGCGCGGATCGGTTTCGGCCCGTATCACTGTTCCCGGCGTGCAGGGGCATGTCGCCTATCCCCATCTCGCCGACAATCCGCTTCACCGGCTGATCCCTGCCCTTGAAGCGCTCCGCACGCGGCAACTCGATACCGGCACAGCCTGGTTCGAACCGTCCTCGCTGCAAATCACCAGCGTCGATACCGGGAATGCGGCCGGCAACGTGATCCCGGCCAGCGCATCGGCGCGGCTGAACATCCGGTTCAATGACCGGCACAAGGGGACCGAACTCGCCGCCTGGATACGCGAAACGGTCTCGACCTACGCGCCCGGCGCAAAATGCGAGACCAGCATCAGCGGCGAGGCGTTCCTGACCAAACCCGGCAAGGATATCGACCTGCTCAGTGATGCCATCGCCAAGGTAACCGGCATCACGCCCAAACTGGACACCGGCGGCGGCACGTCGGATGCCCGGTTCATCACGTCATGTTGTCCTGTCGCCGAATTCGGTCTGGTCGGAACCTCAATGCACCGGGTCGACGAGGCGGTTCCGATCAGCGAGTTGAGAGATTTGTCCGAAATCTATGCCCAAATTCTGGATCGTGTGTTCGCATGAATGGTGAGGATCGTTTTGCCGGAGCGCTGTTCAGCACCCTGCGCGGCATCTTCCGACTGGCCCTCGGCAGACTCGATGCGTTTCGCGAGTTCGGGAACACACCCGCCGCCTTCTCGGCGTCGATCGCGCCGCTGATCGCCTTCCCGATGGTTGGCGCGGCACTTCTGGCGGCACGTGGCCACTGGATCTACGCGGCGGGGCTCATGCTGTCCCGACTGTGCGGCGTCCTGATACAACCCGTCATCATCGAACGGGCATCGCACTGGCTTGGACGTCGCGACCGATGGCTGATCACTGCCACGGCGCTGAACTGGTCGATCTGGGTCGTGTTCGTTCTCATTCCCCTGGGAATGGTCGTCAATGACATCCTGCTCGCGCTCGGCGCCGGGCAGGTCGGCGCGCTCACCCTCTCAGGCGGGCTGATCGCCCTCTATATGCTGTGGCTGCAGGGTTTCGTGCTGCGGGCCGGGCTGCAGACCAGCTGGTGGAAGGCGCTCGGGCTGCTGTTCGTGGTCAACCTGAGCACGGCTGCACTTTACGCAGTGCCGTATGTTTTCCATCCTGGCCTGCTCAGCCTGACACTTCGTCCTGCTTCAGGCTGAGCGCGCGCGCGTATACCAGCTTGCGTGGCAACTCCAGCTCCCGGGCAACGGCCGAAGCCGCATCCTTGATCGACATGACCGCCAGTGCAGCTTCGAGCGCCTCGTCCAGCGCCTCTGCCGATGCGCTTGTCCGGGTCGCAGGACCGATCACCAGGGTGATCTCGCCGCGCGCGGCGGTCGTCGCGTAATGTTCGGCGAGCACGGAAAGCGGGCCTCGCCTTATCTCCTCGAATCTTTTGGTCAGTTCGCGCCCCACCGCAGCGGGTCGATCTCCGAGGATCGCCTGACAATCTTCAAGACACGCCGCCAACCGGTGGGGGGCTTCATAAAACACCAATGTCGCGACAAGTCCGGCGTGCTCCGCCGCGACCAGACGCTGCAATGCGCTGCGGCGAGCGGCCGAGCGCGGCGGCAGAAAACCGGCGAAGAGAAACGGATGGGGTGGCAGGCCGGACAAGGCGAGCGCCATGACGGCTGCATTCGGCCCCGGCACGGCACTGACAACGAGTCCCTCGTCGATCGCCGCACGCACCAGCCGGTAACCAGGATCGGCGATGAGCGGTGCCCCCGCATCGCTCACCAGGGCGAGCCGCTTTCCCTCGCGCATCATGCTGATCAGCGCAGGGGTTCGGGCCTGTTCGTTATGGTCGTGGAAAGATTGTAATTTTGTTAAGATTTGATATTGAGCCAGCAGGGTCGCGCTAACGCGGGTATCTTCGCATAATATGATGTCTGCTTCGCGCAGCGCGCTGACCGCGCGTGGCGACAAATCGCCCAGGTTGCCGATTGGCGTGGAAACCAGCACAAGGTCGGGTTGCCGACGAGAGGCCGTTTCGGATGCAAGTGGAGAAGTCTCGGATGTCACGAACGACATTAACGCCTGTGGCTTTGGTTTTGGCAACCGCTGCGGCACTCGCACTTGCGGGATGCAGCACCGCGCCGCGCCCCACCGCCACCGGCGGCGAGGTCTCATCGATGCAACCGACGGCGCACGCCACACGGACGCAAGGTCCCGTCGCGTTGCTGGTGCCGCTGACCGGCCCCTACGGCGCCATCGGACAGTCGATCGAGAAGGCCGTCAAACTGGCATTTTCAGCACCAGGCGCACCTAGGCTGGATGTCGAGAACACCGGCGGCACGGCGGCCGGCGCCGCCAGCGCCGCGCATAACGCCATCGGCAAGGGTGCCGGTCTCATCCTCGGACCGCTTACCATGGCGGAAGCTCGTGCGGTCACGCCCATCGCCCAGTCGGCGGGCGTGAATGTCCTTGCCTTCACCAATGACGACAGCGTTGCGCGCCCTGGCATCTGGCCGCTGGGCATCTCGCCCGACCAGCAGGTCGGCAGGGTGGTTTCCTACGCCATCGAAAGCGGTCGCACCCGCACCGCCGCGATCCTGCCGGATAACCTGTTCGGCCGGCTCATGGCCGCCGCCCTGCGCCGCACCACAGCCCGGCTCGGCGCTCCACCGCCGCATATCGGATACTATTCGGCATCTTTCTCCAGCCTGAACGCAACGACGCGGAGCATCTCACAATTCGACAGCCGGGGTGCCGGCCTGATGTCGCGGATTCGCGCTGCCCGCGACGAGGACAGCGCGGCGGGACGTCGCCTCGCGGCCAAGCTGCGGAGCGAACCCGTCCCGCCGCCGCCCTTCGATGCCCTTCTGCTTGGTGCGACAAGCGAAGACCTCGCCGAGTTGCAAACCTTCCTTCCGTATTACGAGGCCGGTCCGCCACAGGTTCAGCTGATGGGCCCCGCGCTCTGGTCCAGCCGTGCCAGGGCGATGGCCACGCATGAGGTTCTGCGCGGTGCGATCTATGCGGCGCCCGATCCGTCGGCAGGCCTGCCATTTAACCAGAAATTCGAGGCAACCTATGGCGGTGTCACGCCGCCATCGATCGACAAGGTTGCCTTCGACGCCGCGGCGATCAGCGTACTCGCGGCGCATGAAGGCGGGTACAAGACATCCGTTCTGACGGCATCCAGCGGGTTCTCGGGTACCGACGGTCCGCTCCGGCTGCTGCCCAACGGTCATGTCGAACGCGGGCTCGCGGTGTTCCGGATCGAGCCGAACGGTCCAAAAGTGGTTTCGCCCGCACCGCAGACATTGCCATCCCCGGCACCATCGCCGAACGCATGACCTGACCGGATGCGCCGACCGATCGCAACGATAGCGGCCTGGCTCGGCGGTCCGCCTGCCATCGTCCTGTCCGGACTGATCTTTGCCCGCGCGATCCCTCTCTGGGAGGGCATCGGCTGGCTGGCCGGCTGCGCCGCCTGGTCGGGAGCGGCGGGCATGGTTCTGGCGCGCGATCTGCGGCGCTTCAGTGCCGCGCTCACCGCGCCGTCATCGCCCTCGGCATTGCAGCTCGTAACACCGGGGCTGACCAACCTCGCCCAGCGCATCATCCAGACGATCGCCACGGAACGCGAAACCCGCGAAGCCGCCGCCACCAACGCCAACTACAGCCAGTCTCTTCTCAACCGCCTGCCGGATGCGCTGTTCCAGCTCGACGGCCTGCCTGGGTCGCGGCGGATCGTCTGGAGAAACCCCGCAGCGGTCAGGATCTACGGCGCCGAGGAATCGGCACTCCTCCGCCATCCGCAGTTGCGCGCCGCCCTTGCGGAGGCGGAGCTGGCCGACCAGCCGGTACGGACCACCCTATCGCTCGCCACACCGGTCGCCAGGGTTCTGGATGCCACGGTGATCCGCAGCGGAGATCTTGGCCGCGCGGCCCCGGTCTACATCCTGCTGACCGACCGCACCCGCGAGCGCGAACTGAACCAGATGCGCGCCGATTTCGTCGCCAATGCAAGCCACGAATTGCGGACGCCGCTGACCAGCCTGATCGGCTTCATCGAGACCCTGCGCGGCCCGGCCCGCGGCGATGTCGAGGCCGTGCCCCGTTTTCTCGCCATCATGGCCGAACAGGCCGAACGGATGCAGAGGATCATCGCCGATCTGCTGAGCCTCTCGCGAATCGAGATGTCGGAGCATCAGCCCCCCTCCGAGCAGATCGATATCGGGCCGGTGATCCGCCAGGTCGCCAGCTTCATGGACCCGATCCTCGCCAAAGCCTCGACCAGGCTGACCCTGGATATCGCCGCCAGCCTGCCCGTCGTGCATGGCGATTCCGGCCAGCTCACCCAGGTCATCGGCAACCTTGTCGACAACGCGGTGAAATACAGCGCGCTCAAGCACGGCAATTCGGGCGGCAACATCACGGTGTCCGCGCATGCAACGCCAAATGCCGACTTTCCCCAACCTGGCATTCTGATTGAAGTGATCGATGATGGCCCCGGGATCGCGCGCGAGCATCTGCCAAGGCTGACGGAGCGATTCTATCGGGCTGACAAGGGGCGGGCGCGCGCCGTGGGCGGAACCGGGCTCGGCCTTGCGATCGTCAAGCATGTCGTCATGCGCCACCGTGGCCGGCTGGTGATCGACAGTGTCGAGGGAACCGGCACGACATGCCGCGTATGGCTGCCCGCGGCAGCGCAAGCAGCGCAGGGGTCGAGGCGCTCGGCCTGATCGGTGATGCCGGCGGTTTCATCGGTGTCACGGTTCGGCTAAAGCGGGGGCGCGGCGTTGGCCTTGCCTGGCTTCCGGGCGAGGCTTTCGGGAACAGGACCAGGACGCAAGCCTGTTGGCCAGCCGCTCGACAAGACGCCAAACCGTTCGGAAAGATCGAGCCTGAGGAACGATGTTTATCCCGCTCCGCCTTGCTGCCCTGAGTGTCGTCATCAGCCTGGTCTCGCTCGGGCTGAAGGTGACGGCGTGGCGCGTCAGCCATTCGGCGGCACTCTATTCCGACGCACTCGAATCACTGGTGAACGTCTTTGCCGCGGTGATGGTGATGGTGGCGCTCAAGGCCGCCGCCAAGCCCGCCGACAGCGAGCACCCCTACGGACATGCGAAAGCCGAACTGCTGAGTGCGGTCGCCGAGGGGGGCATGATCCTCTTCGCCGCAGTGCTGATACTCGAACGCGCCGCAAGCACGATATTTGTGCCGCACCTCCCTTCGGCGCCGGTCCTGGGCCTCGGCCTGAACGCGGCCGGCGGCCTCGTGAATGCCCTCTGGGCGCTCGCGCTCGGCCGGTCCGGCGTGACCCGGAAATTTCCGGCGCTGGCAGCAGATCAAGCCCATCTCGTGGCCGACGCCATCACCACGGTCGGGATCATCGCAGGATTGTCCATCGCCGTCCTCGCCGACCTGCCGGTCATCGACCCGCTGATCGCCATGGCCGTCGCGGCGCAGATTGCATTCATGGGCGGGCGGACAGTGCTGCGCGCCCTCAGCGCACTGCTCGACCGCGCGCCGCCGGCGGAAATGGTGGACCGGATCCACCGGCTCGTCGCCACCCATGCCGCCGGCGCGATCGAGGCGCATGACATGCGAATCCGTGAGGCCGGGCAGTCGCGCTTCCTCGAATTCCACCTCGTCGTGCCGGGGACCATGACGGTCGCCGAATCCCACACCATATGCGATCGGATCGAAGGTGCCTTGAAGCGGGAAATGGCAGGCGTGATCATCACGATCCATGTCGAGCCCGATCACAAGGCCAAGAACGAAGGAATTCTGGTGAAATGAGGTCTGCGAGATGGTGAAGCTGGATACGATCGTGACCCGCGGCGGCGACCGTGGCGAAACATCCCTGGCCGACGGATCGCGCGTCGCCAAGAGCCACACCCGCATCGCCGTGTTCGGCGCGCTGGATGAAACCAACACCGCGGTCGGTTTGCTCCGCGTGGTCTGCGCGCAGTCTCCCGAGATCGACTCGGTCCTCGCCGCCATCCAGAACGATCTGTTCGATATCGGCGCCGACCTTGCCGCGCCCGCCGACCCTAACCGCCCGTCAAGGCTGACCAGCGCCTATGTTGCCCGGCTCGACGAAGCCGCCACCGCCTGGAATGCGCGTCTTGGCCCGCTGACCAGCTTCATTCTGCCGGGAGGCACCGAAGCCGCATCCCGCGCGCATCTCGCCCGCACGATCGCGCGGCGTGCCGAACGCGAACTGGTGCGTCTCGCCGGCGAGACGACTATTTCAGATATACCGATCCCCTATCTCAACCGCCTGTCGGACACGATGTTCATTCTCGCCCGCCTGCTCAACGACGAAGGTCGCGCCGACACGCTCTGGCGGCCCGGCGGCGCCTGAGCGCCGGGACGCCGGCCAGTTTCAGAACATCATCCGAACAGACGGAGTCATCTGATCGGATAAAAATATTATTTTTATCAATATGATAGAGCACTACATCCGATCCAAAAGGATCCGATGTAGTACTCCAGAGAAGCCCGTCTCAAAGAAGGTGGAAGCTCGAGACCCTGGTACCGGTGAGCGTCAGGTCGGTGAGAACCTGATTTCCCCCCTGTAGCGTCACCTCGAAAATATAGCCGATCGTTGAGCCCACCCGCTGCGTCGTCAGGTATTTGACGGCGAAAGGCTGGGATAGCGGGATCTTCGCGTCGATGGCGGCCGCCTGAGCGGGAAACTTCTTGCTGTCGACATGGGCCCGGAATGTCGATGACGTCGGTGCCACGAAAGATTTGTAATCGGAATGCCCGATCGCCGAGAGCATCTGGGTCATGTCGCGCGTCGCCAGTTGCACCTGCGCGGGCTGGGCCTGGGCCACCGCAGATTGTGCCGCGATGGCGACGAGCAGCAATCCTGCTGCTCCAATCGAAAACTTCATCACGCGTCCCTTCCCTGTTCGTCTTCGAGCCCATTATGAGCGGGGTATTCATGCGCTCAAAGGGCTTCCGGCCTTTCCGGAACCACCGAATTGCGCACACACTGCTGTCCCGCCATCATGACCGACCGAAGGAGACGGATCAATGACCGACGCTTTCCGTGGCCGCCGCGCCCTCGTCACCGGGGCTTCCAGCGGCATCGGCGCCGATATTGCCCGCCAGCTCGCCCAGCGTGGTGCTGACCTCATTCTCACCGCAAGGCGGCAGGACCGGCTCGAGTCGCTGGCTGCCGAATGCCGCCTGTTCGGCGTCACCGCCGAAACCGCCGCCGCCGACCTCGCCGATGAGGCCGGCCGCCTCGCCTTGGCCGAACGCTTCCCGACCATCGACATTCTGGTGAACAATGCCGGACTAGGCGTCTTCGGCCCCTTTGCCGAGGCCGAATGGACACGGACCGAGGCGATGCTCGCGGTGAACATCACCGCCCTGACCCATCTCACACGGCTGTTCGCCGCTCCGATGGCGGCGCGCGGCTGGGGCCGTATCATGATGGTCGCCTCCACTGCCGCGTTCCAGCCGGTTCCGCTCTACGCCGCCTATGCCGCGACCAAATCCTATGTCCTCTCGCTCGGCGAATCGCTGAATGTCGAGCTGTCCGGACGCGGCGTGCGTACTACCGTGCTCTGCCCCGGCGTCACCGAAACCGAGTTCTTCGATGCCGCCGGCCAGATCCGCTCCACCTTCACCAAACGCAGCGCGATGACCAGCGCCGAGGTCGCGCGAATCGGCGTCGCAGCACTGCTCGCCGGGCGCTCCAGCGTCGTCGCCGGGCGAAGCAACGCGGCAATGGCCTTCGGCACCCGTTTCGCGCCGCGCGGACTCGCCGCCCGCCTCGCCTTCCGGATGATGAAGCCGTGAGCGATAGCGCCGACCCGATCCACGCTGAGCTGATCGCGGTCGTTGTCGCCGTCACCGACGCAACACCCCGCGTCCTCACCCTGCTCGATGGCAGCGCCCTGCCCGCCGGCCCGCTCGAATCGGCCCATCGATCGCTGCAGGCCGGGCTGCGCGACCGGGTGGAGCGCCAGACCGGACATCCGCTCGGCCATGTGGAGCAACTCTACACCTTCGCCGATGCCGGCCGCAGCCGTGCTGGGCGGAGCATCTCGATCTCCTACCTCGCCCTCAGCAGCGAGACGCGGGCTCGGCTCGGCGGCCAGGTCTCGTGGCAGGACTGGTACCGCTACTTTCCCTGGGAAGACCGCCGCACCGCGAACGACGCCGCCTCACGGATCGAACCCGGCCTGCGAAGCTGGGTGGGCACGGAGCCGACGCGCCGCGCGCGCATCGCCCGCTGCTTCGGGCTCGACGGCACGCCCTGGCAGGAGGATCTGGCGCTCGACCGCTACGAACTCCTCTACGAAGCCGGGCTGGTGCGCGAGGCCGCGCGCGACGGCCGGCCGGCGCATGGCGAGTTCGCCCCGGGTGCCACGCTCGCCGCCGACCACCGCCGCATCCTCGCCACCGCGATCAGCCGGCTGCGTGCCCGGCTGCGGGCCCGGCCCGCCGTTTTCGAGCTGATGCCGGAGCGATTTTCCCTGCTCGAACTGCAACACTGCATTGAATCCGTCAGCGGCCAGAAACTGCACAAGCAGAACTTCCGGCGCCTCATCGAAGGCCAGAACCTGCTGGAAGAAACGGGAGATTTCGCGAACGGCCCCGGCCGGCCGGCCAAGCTGTTCCGTTTCCGCAGTGCCATCCGTGACGAACGGGCCATGACCGGCAGCCGCCCGCCGCTCGCCACACCTTGACCGAATTATACTCACATCCACTATAAGAGGCGTTGATCCGGCCGATTTTCGGCCATAAAATCGCTCATGATATGCTCATTTCGAGCATAAGGATGTGGCCATGACTCTCGCCGCTGCCCCCGTTCCCGCGCCGCTCGCCGCACATGTCCCGCCCGCCGAATGGGCGCTGATGCAAGAGGACATCGCGGCAATCCGCGACCTCAAGCAGGCGCGCGACGCAATCATCCTTGCCCATAATTACCAGACGCCGGACATCTATCACGGCGTCGCCGACATCGTGGGCGACAGCCTCGCTCTCGCCCGTGAGGCGATGTTGGCCCGCGCTTCGGTCATCGTCGTCGCCGGGGTGCATTTCATGGCCGAGACCGCGAAGCTGCTGAACCCGGACAAGACGGTGCTGATCCCCGATTCCCGCGCCGGCTGCTCGCTCGCCGAAAGCATCACGGCCGCCGATGTCCGCGGCCTGCGCGCCCGCCATCCGGGCCTGCCGGTGATCGCCTATGTGAATACCTCAGCCGCGGTGAAGGCCGAGGTGGATTATTGCTGCACCTCGGCCAATGCCCGCAAGGTGGTCGAGCACGCCGCCCGCGCCGCCGGGACCGACGCGGTGATCATGCTGCCGGACCGCTTTCTAGCCGCCAACACTGCGCGCGAAACCACCATCCGCATCATCGCCTGGGACGGCGCCTGCGAGGTGCACGAGCGCTTCACCGCCGCTGACATCGTGCAGGTACGCCAGCAATATGACGGGGTTGCCGTCCTCGCCCATCCGGAATGCCCGGAGGAGGTGGTCGCCGCCGCCGATTTCGCCGGCTCCACCGCCGCCATCGCCGACTATATCGCGCGCCACCGCCCGGCCCGCGCAGCATTGATCACCGAGTGCTCGATGGCCGACAACATCGCCGCCGCCAATCCCGCAACCACCTTCGTCAAGCCCTGCAATCTCTGCCCGCACATGAAGCGGATCACCCTGGCCGGCATTCGCAGCGCTTTGGAAACCATGACCGAAGCGGTGACGATCGACCCTGCCCTCGCCACCCCGGCACGCGCGGCGGTCGAGCGAATGCTCGCGATACCTTGATAGCGCATTCTCGCGATACCTTGATGCGGATGCGCACAATCCCATGAACGCCCCGATCATTGTCGGGGCCGGGCTCGCCGGCCTTGCCGCCGCCCTGGCCGCCGCGCCACGCCCGGTGCGACTGCTCACCGCCGGCACGCTCGATGCCGGCGCCGCCAGTCTCTGGGCCCAGGGCGGTATCGCCGCCGCCATCGGCGCCGACGATGCCATCGACCTGCACATCGCCGACACACTCGCTGCCGGCGACGGGCTATGCGACGCCGCCGCGGTCTCGCGCATCATCGCCAGGGGGCCGTTCGTGATCGATTCCCTGCGCGCCCACGGCGTGCGCTTCGACGCCGGGCTCGGCCTCGAAGCCGCCCATGCGCGCCGCCGGATCAGCCATGTGAAGGATGCCACCGGCCGCGCCCTGACCACCGCGCTCGCCGCCGCCGTGCGCGCCGCCCCGCATGTCACGATCATCGAACACGCGCGCGCCGTGGCGCTCGATGTCGCGGAGAACCGGGTGCGTGGCCTCTGGGTCGAGACCGCTGGCTGCATCGTCCATCTCCCGACCGCCGCCGTGCTGATCGCGACCGGCGGCGTCGGCGCGCTGTGGCGCCACACCAGCACCCCGCCAGGTGCCGACGGCTCCGGCCTCGCCCTCGCCGCACGCGCGGGCGCCGTGCTGCGCGATCTCGAATTCGTCCAGTTCCACCCAACCGGACTCGATTCCGGCGCCACGCCGATGCCGCTGATCTCCGAGGCGGTGCGCGGCGAAGGCGCCATCCTGACCGATGAGACCGGTCAGCGCTTCACCGACGAACTCGCCCCGCGCGATGAGGTTGCCCGCGCCATTGTCCATCATCTCGCCGCCGGCCACCGCGTCACGCTCGACGCCACACATCTCGGCGCCGGCTTCGCCGCCCGATTCCCGACGATCGACGCCGCCTGCCGCGCCGCCGGGATCGATCCCGCGCGACAGCCGATCCCGGTGCGCCCGGTCGCGCATTACCACATGGGCGGCATCGCCGTGGACGCGCAGGGCCGCGCGAGCGTGGGCGGGCTCTACGCCGCCGGCGAGGCCGCCTGCACCGGGCTGCACGGCGCGAACCGCCTGGCCAGCAACTCGCTGCTCGAAGCCTTCGTCACCGGCACCGATGCCGGAACCGCGCTCGCCGGTGAACCCGATGCAACCTCGATGACCGCGTCCGCCGCTGCGCCGCGCAGCGCACCGCCACCGGCGCTGGTGCGCGATCTTGTCAGCCGCCATCTCGGCGTGCTGCGCGATGCCGCCGGCCTGGCGCACCTGATCGAGCGCCTCGCCCCGCTGGCTCCGGCTCACGATGCCGCGCTGATCGGCCTCATGATCGGCGTCGCAGCACTCGACCGCGCCGAAAGCCGTGGCGCCCATGCGCGGACCGATGCGCCCTCCCGCGCCGCGCAGCCGCGCCATTCCGATCTCACCCAGGCGGCGGCCCTCGCCCGTGCCGCTGCCCTCGCGCAAAGGCCCCACGCCGCATGACCAAGCTGCCCCGCATCATGATCGAACCGGCTGTTCGCGCCGCCCTGCTCGAGGATCTCGGCCGCGCCGGCGACATCACTGCCGACGCGGTGATTCCGGACGACAGCCGCACCACCGTCGCCTTCGTCGCCCGCGAGAAGGGCACGATTGCTGGCCTCGATTGCGCCGCCATCGCCTTCGACCTGCTCGATCCGTCCCTCGCGCTCGATATCCTGATCCCGGATGGCGGCACGGTCGCGCCCGGCGACGTGATCGCGCGGATCGAGGGAAAGGCGCGTGCCATTCTCTCGGCCGAGCGGACAGCGCTGAACTTTCTCGGCCAGCTTTCCGGGGTTGCCACCGCCACCGCCGGCATCGCCGCCGCCATCGCCCATACCGGGGCGCGGATCACCTGCACGCGCAAGACCATTCCCGGCCTGAGGGCCTTGCAGAAATACGCTGTGCGCTGCGGCGGCGGCGCCAATCACCGCTTCGGGCTCGATGACGCGGTGCTGATCAAGGACAACCACATCGCCATTGCCGGCGGTGTCGGCCTCGCGGTGCGCCGTGCCCGCGCCGCGGTGGGCCATCTGGTGAAAATCGAATGCGAGGTCGACCGGCTCGACCAGCTCGCCGAGGCGCTAGAGGCCGGTGCGCATGCCGTGCTGCTCGACAACATGGACCCTGCAACTTTGCGCCGGGCCGTCGTGATGGCGAAAGATCGTGCGATCACCGAGGCCTCCGGCCGGATCACCCCGGAGAGCGCCCCCGCCATCGCGGAAACCGGGGTCGACCTGATCTCGGCCGGGTGGCTGACCCACAGCGCGCGGGTGCTGGATATCGGGCTCGATTTCATGACATAAACAGGCATGAACCGCGCTCCCTTCACCATCGCCACCCTGCTCGCAATCGCCGGGCTGGTCCCCTTCCTGGTCAGCCTCGCCGCCATCATCACCGACCCGACGCGCGCTCCGCTCGCGACCACTGTCATGATCGATTACGGCGCCTGCATCCTCGCCTTTCTCGGCGCGGTACACTGGGGCTTCGCACTGGAGCCAGGCGGCATCGTGCCCGAGATGCGGCTGAACAACCAGCGCCTGCTGTTCGGTGTGCTGCCGGCGTTGGTCGGCTGGCTCGCTCTGCTCGCCCTCTCGCTGGCCCAGGCGCCGCGCCTGGCCATCGCGATCCTGATTGCCGGCTTCTTCGCGACCATCGTGGCCGAAACGGTCGGCCGCGGGCGCGACATCGTGCCGGGAAACTATCTCATCCTGCGCTGGGCGATCTCGATCGTCGTGCTCGCGGTGCTGATCGTCGCTCTGTTCATCGAGGCGGTAGGCATGCGCCAGGGCTGAACCGCGGGATGAACGGAATTTCATCCAGCGGTAAATCAGGATCGCCGAATTCCGCCGCATTCTCCTGACAGATTACGATCATCGATCAGGAGATGCCCACATGAAGCGAACCAGCATCATCGTCGGCGGTGCGATGGCCGCCTGTGTTGTCCTCGCCGCGACCAGCGTCGCCCAAGCCGACTGGGATGGCGGCCCGAGCTTTTCAATCGGCTTTGCCGGCCCGCCGGCCTATTACGCGCCGCCGCCGCCTCCGGTCTATTACGCGCCGCCCCCACCCCGCTACTACGCACCGCCGCCACCGGCCTATTATGCGCCACCGCCGCCGGCGTATTATGCGCCGTCCTTCCCGGCCGGCCTGTCCTTCGGCTTCAGCCTGCCGTTGGGCCACGACGACGATCACTAGAGCACTTTCCGATCCGGTTGGATCGGATGTAGTGCTCTATCATATTGATAAGTCGAGCATCTTTATCCGATCAGATGATTCCATCTGATCGGATGATGCTCTAGCACTACTTTGGCGGAAATCTGATTTTTAGGGTTCCCATGGCACGGATTGGGTGATTCATGGGGAGCCAGCTTTGATGGAGGCTGGCGATGGACGA